>MWYU01000504.1 GCA_002050375.1 Chitinophagales bacterium 62-2 | reverse complement strand
TTTGTATACCGTGTATGGTATTACAATAGCTATTTCCTCGTGGTTCTCGGGTGTTTTAGCAGAAGGGATGGGGCCAAAAAAGACGATGCTGATCGGGCTTGTCCTATATATTATAGGAACTATTGGCTTTGTGGGTTACGGTGTTCCCAATCTTAATTTTGGTATCATGCTTTTTACATATGCACTCAGAGGATTTGGTTATCCGTTATTTGCTTATTCATTTCTTGTTTGGATAACTTATAGAAGTCCCGGACAAAAGCTGGGGCGGGCCGTGGGATGGTTTTGGTTTGTATTTACCGGCGGATTAAATGTTTTGGGAGCTTATTATTCCATTTGGTCTATTAAGAACTTTGGATATATTAATACATTATGGAGTTCTATTTTTTGGGTTTTGGTAGGGGCCTTTTTTGCACTCGTACTTAATAGAGACAAATTTAAACCACAGCACGAAGGCAGGCGTAATACCAATGCTGAGGAGATGCTAAAGGGTTTAACCATAGTTAAAGACGAACCCAAAGTTTTGTTAGGTGGCATAGTACGTATCATCAATACAACTGCCCAGTTTGCCTTTCCTGTTTTCTTACCTACCTACATGGCTTCTCATGGGTTTACAACTACTGAATGGCTACAGATATGGGGAACCATTTTTACCAGTAACATCCTTTTCAATTTGATATTTGGTTTTGTTGGCGATAACATGGGTTGGAGAAATACTGTGATGTGGTTCGGCGGCGTTGGTTGCGCTCTTTCAACGCTTCTTTTTTATTATTCGCCGCAGTTATTTGGAAGCAGCTTTTGGCCTGTTTTATTTTGCGGTGTTCTATGGGGTGCTTTGCTTGCAGGGTATGTACCACTTTCAGCTCTTGTGCCTTCTTTAGTTAAAAAAGATAAAGGCGCTGCAATGGCTATTCTAAATTTAGGTGCAGGCTTGCCGGTGTTTATCGGGCCTGCAATTGTTGGGTTGTTTATAGGAAGCGTAGGCAACGAAGGCGTTATCTGGATATTAGCCGGGCTTTACTTTTTAAGTGCCTTTTTAACTATGTTCATAACATTGCCGGATAATGCTAAAACGGCTCATCATGTTAATTATAATATCCCCGGTCAAACTTCTGAGGCTGAGATGAAGCCGATCTGATATAGCTTCTGGAATAAAGCGTATAGAAGAAAAGAAAACATTATTGAAAACAGAAAGAACTAATCCATGAAGATTTTAATAACCGCTCCATATACCGAAAAAGCACAGAAGATTTTGGAAGAACATTTAGGCGAGATTGTATACTTGCCGTGGAAACCACATGGGCGGGCATACAACGAAGATGAGCTTATTGAAATGCTCGATGATACTAAGGCTGATGCATTGATTACCGAACACGACCAGGTTACAAAAAAGGTAATTGAAGCGTGTCCGCATTTAAAGTTTATTGGTGTTTGTCGTGGTACGCCATCAAATGTCTCAATAACTACTGCCACGAAAGTTGGCATTCCTGTTTTCTTTACACCTGCCCGTAATGCACAGGCAGTTGCCGAAATGTTTGTAGCCAATGTGATCACCTTTATGAGAAACACGATTGCCGGCTGGCAATGGCTGAAGGGTGAGAATTGGGGTGAAGGCGCCCATACATCCTACCTTCAATTTAAGGGCAACGAACTGGCAGGTAAAACAGTTGGTATGGTAGGTTTTGGCGCAGTAGGACAGAGGATTGCAAACATGATAAAAGGCTTTCCCTGCGATATTCAATTTTATGATCCATATACTGAAAGTCCTGATCCGGAATATAAAAAGACAACCCTTGAAAATATTTTTTCAACCAGCGATATTGTTTCTATTCATTTGCCCGTAAACAAGCAGACCGAAGGCATGATAGATAAAACCCTCATCTCGAAGATGAAGAGGGATGCCCTTTTTGTTAACACGGCTCGTGCTATCGTTGTTAAACGCGAAGACCTGCTGGATGCTTTGGAAAATAATAAAATTCGCGGAGCTATATTAGATGTGTTCGATAACGAACCACCAGATGCAATAGATTACAGGATCATTCATCTGCCTAATGTTTTAGCTACTCCACATATAGCAGGAGCTACCTTTGAAGTGGAAGATCATCATGCTGATATTATGAACCAGTCGTTGCTTGACTGGTTTGTTAGTGATAAAAAGGATATAAAGCAATTAGTAAATAAAAGCGTGTTAGAAGTAAAAGTTTAAACCAATAAGAATGACAGCACAGAAAGGCTATATGATCGTTGATATTGGAACGGGAAATGTACGGGTTGCACTTGCAAGTGTAACCGGCGAAGTACTAAGTATTGAAAGAGATAATGTTCAATACATAAAAGATGAAAAGTACCCCGAAGCACAATACTTTGATCCTAACCGGTTGTGGTCCCAAATCGAAGTTCTTACACAAAAAGTACTGCAGAATGTACCGGGCTTAGAGATAAAAGCGATTACCGCTTCAAGCCAGCGGGAAGGAATTGTGTTGCTTGGCAAAAAAGGAGAAGCACTTATCGGTTTGCCCAATCATGATCACAGAGGCCGCCAATGGGAAAGCATCATCGATGATAAAAGCCGTGTTTACGAATTGACGGGTCGCTATCCATCGTCTCTTTTTTCTGCAATGAAGCTGGTTGGTATTAGAGAACGGCATCCTGAACTTTGGCAACAATTATCAACCTTTACCAGCATCAGCGATTGGGCGCAGTATAAATTGTGCGGTGCGTTAGGCTACGAGCATTCCCAGGCCTCCGAAACTTTATTATACGATATAGAGCAAAAAAGCTGGTCGGTTGAATTATGCAAAGTCTTTAATATTGATAAGAAGATACTTCCTGCTCTTCATTCATCGGGAACGATATTAGGACCTGTACTTAGTGAGTACGCTGCAAAATTTAATATAGCCGCCGATGCGGTGGTAATAGTTGGCGGCGCTGACACTCAACTTGCTATAAAAAGCACACAACCTTCTCTTGAAGACGTAGTGATTGTTTCGGGAACCACTACGCCCATCACAAAAGTTATTGATGAATATATCATCGATAAAAAAGAAAGAACCTGGACGAACAGGCATACTGAAAATGATAAATATATTCTTGAAGCAAATGCCGGCGTAACAGGTTTAAATTATCAGCGGCTTAAAGAAATATTTTATCCAAACGAAAGTTATGAAGTAATAGAAAATGAAATAGGATCAACAGACATTCTGCATTCTCAATGCATAGCTTCTCTCGGGTCTACCATTGCTGATGAAAAAACCCCGCTAACAAAAGGCGCTTTTATTTTTAACGCGCCTGTTTCTCATTTACTAACACGCGCCGATTTTGTTTACGCTACCCTTTGGGATATTGCCTGTTCTATAAAAGAAAATTATAACACCCTTTGTAATGTTTCACCGCACACTACTGACTATGTATGGGTTTGTGGTGGTGGCCTGCAAAGCCCAACTCTCCGCCAGTTTGTAGCTAACCTGATCAATAAAAAAGTTAGGATACGTGAAGGCTTTCAACATGCATCAGTTGTAGGCGGCGCTCTTATTTGTAATGAAACACTCGGCGAAAAAGAAACTGCATCCATTACGCTTGAGGAGACCAGTCCGAAGGATATGGATTATAGCGAATCGTTGTATGAGCAGTGGAAAAGTGCCCGTGCTGCCTTAAGGAAAATCTGATCAAAGAAATTAAAATGGAAGCACCGTACTTTTTAGGAATAGACATCGGAACGCAAGGTGCCCGTGTAGTTTTGATTGATGTAAAAGGGAATATGGTTGCAGGCAGTGAAGAAGCCTTTCCTTTAAACAGTCAATCAAGAGAAGAACAATCTCCCGCTGAGTGGTGGCAGGCGTGCTTACGTTCGCTAAGAGCATTACTTGTCGAAGCAGAAAAGATAATTTCCCTAACCGATATTAAAGCTATATCAGTTACTTCAACATCAGGAACTGTCATCCCTTTAGATAGACATAACGAGCATTTGTACAATGCTATCATGTACAGCGATAACCGTTCTGCTGCTCAGGCAAAGATCTGTAAGCAAGCTGCTCTTGAATATAATAGCAGCGGTTATACGGGGTTTAACAGTTCGAGCGGTTTGTCGAAAATGGTGTGGTTTGTTCAAAATTTCCCTGCCCATGCACAACATGTTGCTAAATGGGTTCATGCCGCAGATTATATCATTGGTAAGCTCAGTAACTGTTGGGGAATTACCGATTATACCAATGCATTAAAATCCGGCTACGATGTTGAGAATATGAAGTGGCCTTCGTATTTGTATAATGAACTTCCATTAAAAAAAGAATGGCTTCCTCATGTTGTTGCTTCCGGAACCCCCATCGGAACGATAGCTCCTTCTTTGGGGGGGGAATTTGGTTTAGATAAAAATGTTCAGGTGGTAGCAGGCATGACCGATGGTTGTGCTTCTCAAATAGCTTCCGGGGCCGTAAATGTAGGAGACTGGAACACAACCATCGGGACAACACTCGTTGTAAAAGGTGTAACAAAGGTGGAGATCAAAGACCCTGAAGACCGGCTATATAGCCATCGCCACCCCGAAGGTTATTGGATGCCCGGCGGTGCAAGTAATACAGGTGCAGATTGGGTAACAAAAGAATTTAAAGAAGACCTCGACAAATTGAATAAAGAGGCAAGAAAAATTATTCCAACGGGACATATCGCTTACCCGCTTCGACAGGAAGGTGAACGGTTTCCTTTTATTGCACCGCATGCCCGGGGATTTGAGCCGGAGCATCTTTCAACTCTGGAACGTTTTGCTGTAAATATGGAAGGTGTAGCTTTCGTCGAGCGATATGCATACGAAATGATTGAACAGCTTTCTGGCGAAAAAGTTAAGGCTGTATTTACTGCCGGCGGTGCAAGCAACAGCGATACATGGCTTACCATTCGCAGCAATGTTTTAAATCTTCCCATTTATAAAATGAAGTATGTAACAGGTGCAGTTGGGGCCGCAATTTTAGCTGCATCAAAAACGCATTTTACAACTATAATGGAAGCAACAAAAGCATTAACTCAAATTCAAAAAGAGGTTTATCCTTCAAAGGAGTTAACAGAAAGCTACAATAAAATGTATAAAGAGTTTATTGAAGCATTACAGCAAAAGGGATATATAAACAGCAAGCCACAATATGCTTAATATTTATTTATTGCGCCACGGTGAAACAGCATGGAATGCAGACGGAAACAGGTACTGCGGACGAACTGATTTACCTCTAACAAAAAAGGGAATACAACAGGCGGAGTTGGTTTACGGGCAGCTTAAAGATTATACGTTTGAGGCTGTTTATTCTTCACCACTTCAACGGGCTTATACAACTGCAAAAATAGCATGCGGAGATAAAGAGGTTATAAAAGATGACCGGCTGATTGAAACAGATTTTGGAGAATGGGAAGGAAAGCCTAAGGAACAATTTATTCCGGACAATGAAGAGCTTTGGAATAACTGGAAGCAAGATCCAACTAAAACAAAAGCAGGTGGCACGGGCGAAACTGCTTTAGAGGTAATTGAAAGAGTGGACGATTTCTTTCAATCGTTACTGCAAAAGTTTAATTCCGCAAATATTCTTATTGTAGCCCACAATGGCGTTAACAGGTTTTATTTATCGTACAAGCTTGGGATGAATATAAAAAATTATCAAAAGATCATGCAGGAGAACTCGTCCGTTACCTTATTTACTTTAGATGAACATGGCGAGCTTACATTAAGGCTTCTAAACAGTCGCTTGTAGTATGAGCTCTAAGTTTTGCCGCTATCGTTTTAAATAAACATCATACAAAAATTTCATTATCGTTTAAGCTAATTATGAAAGCACTTATCACGTCACTTCTGCCCGTTGTAATTTGTTTGTTTGCCAAAGATGTTGAAGCCCAAAGAGGCTCCCTCAATACATTAAATATTCGTAACAATGAAGAACTGCACCAATATTTCAAATATACAGGTAATGATGTTCCCCTTATCAGTGGTCATCGTGGTGGAACAACAAAAGGATTTCCTGAAAATTGTATTGCCACTTTTGAGAACACGTTGCGTTTCACACCTGCCTTTTTTGAAATTGATCCGCGGCTAACAAAAGACAGCGTTATCATATTAATGCACGACGACACCTTAGACCGAACAACTACAGGCAAGGGCAAAATTTCAAATTATACCTGGGAAGAATTAAAGAAGCTAAGGCTCAAAGACCCTGAAGGCAACGTTACTGAATACCGCATTCCAACGTTAGATGAAGTGATAATATGGAGCAAAGGAAAAACAATAATTAACCTCGATAAGAAAGATGTGCCGTTATCAATGACTGCAAAAAAACTAAGAGAGCATAAGGCAGATGGTCATGTTATGCTAACCGTTCATAACGCAAAAGATGCAAAGTTTTACTACGATGACAACGACAATATAATGTTTTCAGCATTTGTGCTAACAAAAAATGCACTGGAAGAATATGAAAAGGCGGGAATACCCTGGTCGAATATCATGGCATATATAGGCCCAAGAAATAAGCCCGAAAACAAAGAGTTGATTGATCTATTACATGCACGCGGAGTAATGTGCATGATCTCAGCAGCGCCAACATACGACAAACTTAAAGATGCTTCAGCACGTAAAACTGCTTATCAGGAAATTATTAAAGGAGGTGCAGATGTTATAGAGTCGGACCTGCCAATTGAAGTGGCTGCAGCAATACAAACACTCTATCCTGCAGAAAGCCCAAAGCAAAAATATTTTAAGAAAGAACCATCAAAATAAAAGCAGGTGTCTTTATAAGATTAAGCCTCAAATTTTTACCGGCTTTAACGTAGTAATTCTTCCTTTATCTGTTGCTATTTGAAAGGTGCATTTTAATTTTAAAAATCCGGGCCTTTCCATTCCATTTTTAGAAGATAGCTATATTTTTTCATCAGCTTTCCCAAGCCGAATGCCTGTTTTAAAAAACCTTTCATCATCCAGTCTTCATGTGCTATTACTTTAGCCTGTGCCGATGCTTTTTCATATTCATCTATATTTCCTAAGCCAAGATTTGCTTCCGCTTTGTTCACAGTTATCCAAAACTTTTGTTCGTTTTCAATAGTCTCCTGCGATATAGAAAGTTCTTCATCTACCTTTTCTTTTACTGCAGTGTTTTGTTCACGTTTTAATATTGCATTCCAGTCTCTTTCACACATAGCAAGTATGTCCTTCCTTATTCGGTTTGCCAATACCATATCTGCAATTTTTTCCTCCTCAACTATATCAAGGGAGCTTTCGACTCTGCAGTTTAGAAGATATGCGAGATTAATGCCGTTATACCTGTTGTTGAGCAGATAAAAGCCACGCAGGTAAAATAAAATTGCATTACTCAGGTGTTGCTCTCCCTCACCAATTTCATAAAGTCTTTTTTCCACCGCCCCCGCCAATACAACAGTTTCAGAATCGTTGGTATGTGCCAAATCAAGTTTTACTAATAATGCATTTGCCTCTTTTAATGCAGTTAGTTTATCGGGTTGTTCAGCCTTATATGTAGCAAGTGCAAGGCGATGGATAAGGTATGCATTACCTGAACTAATCATCTGGTCTTTATTGCAGGTTGAAATAAGCAAAGCCGAGTTGAAAACGCTTTTTGCGATTTCGTATTGTCTATGTCTAAGCGCTTCCTCACCCTGCTTAATAATCATAGCTAAAGTGTTGTTTTCCTGGTCATTTTTATTATCCTTTTTACTAACATTTTCACTTTGCGCATTCGATAATGCCTTTCCCACTTTTTGAGCCACTGCCTGCGCCTTTTGCTGTAGTGCAGGTGGAATTAAGTCATCTAAAAAAGTATATACCGGGCTATCAGGATGATTATCATTAAGAACATAGTCTATCGTTTCGCCTAACAGCTTTTGAAATCGTAGTACTTCAAAATAATCAATACTCTCTCCCAAATGCGTGTACTTATTTAGTTTGATGTGATTAACGTCAAAAGGGAAACAAAGCTGATCTTCCGAGATTACGATGGTAGTTCGGGGACGTAGGCCATACCTTATACCTAGTTCATAAAATGCATTAAGATTAGCGGTAGAAAGATCAGCTATAACTATATCTGCCGTATATAATTCCTTGTACATTGGTACATCAATAGGGCCTGCATTTGGTATTTCATCCGCCCTCACACAAATCATTCCTTTACCTGTAACTACAGGTTTTATTAGTGCCTGATACGATTTATCAAGATTTAATTTACGTCCGGTGGCTAAATCAGTTTTGGTACCAAAACCCATTATAACAAAACAACGCTTTGCATCTTTCATAATAATTAGATCAAGTTGTGTTAGTGTAAGATTATCTAATGTAAGAGCATGTTGACAAAGATCAGTACAAAGTACAAAAATGTTATTTACCTGATGATTTATAGATAATAGTGATAATAGTATATTAATGTGAATTTGAGAATGGTCAACAG
>MWYU01000427.1 GCA_002050375.1 Chitinophagales bacterium 62-2 | reverse complement strand
CAGTTAGTTTTGCTCACGGAATGCTATTTGCTCCACTTTCGCAATGCTATACAGTAAGAACTATTTTATCTGCCCTATAAGTTCCTGATGTTCTTTTTTGCGATCTCTGACCGGATCTTTTTGCTTTTGCAACCATTCTCTTGTTTTAGTTTGCAGTAGCTTTTGATTATTGTTTTCAGCTTTTAAAACTGTTTTATTTAATGGATCTGTAACATAATTAAACAATAGGTTTTGAGGTGGCATTCCATTTGGAACTTTTTCATAAATTCCCGGCTTGACTTCTGTAAGGTGCAGCGAAAAATGCTTGTCATCTAACCCCCATACATACACCGGGCAATCTGCATTATCCATATTTTTCTTTTGCGTTTCGTCATAATAAGAATACGACCATCGTGAAGAATGTAAACCCGATGAATATATCATTTGATGCGGCTTATCCTGCTTTCCTTCAAAAATTGATTTCTTTAAACTAACACCATCCAACCCTTTTGGTACACTTAAGCCTGCAACATCTAAAGCAGTGGGCAATATATCAAGGCACGAAACAAGATCATCATTAAACATCGCTTTGGTTTTGCCAGGCATCACCATGATTAAAGGACTGTTGCTTCCGCCTAACCAGCCGGTTGCTTTACCGCCTTTATACGGTGCATTGTAAGGTGGCGCCGGGTACACGGCTCCATTATCGCTGCAAAGAATGAACAATGTATTTTCTACCTGACCAGCTTTTTCAAGCACGCTATAAATTGCTTTTATTCCCTCATCGAGTGCAAACAAATGGCCGGCAAAATTATCGGTTGAAGGAGTTCCGGTTTTAAACTTATCTCTATACTTAGCAGGGCAGGGAGTTAAGTTTCCATGAACGGTCATTGGTGCATAATACAAAAAGAAAGGCTTCTTTTCACTTACTGATTTCTGCACAAAATCCCTGGCTTTATCATTCAGTATTTCAGTTAAAAAATCTTTATCAGTGAAGGCAGGCACCGGATTTCTTCCTTCCCATAAATCATCAGGAGCAATGTAGGTACTGTTAGATTGATTAAATCCATAGTAATAATTGAACCCTCTTTCTAAAGGATGATGGCCAGGAGCAGACGAGGTTTTATAATGTTCAATGTCACTACTTTTCTTCATTGCATCATCGTGTGGAGCAACATGCCATTTACCTATCATGCCGGTATTGTACCCGCTTTTCTGAAATATTGATGGCAAGGTTAAAATATTGGTGGGAATGCCGGTTACCTCTACTTCAGGTATTGTATAAGCGCCCCAGCTCTGCGCATATTTACCTGTTAACATGCCTGATCGGGAGGGCGAACAAAGGGCCGATGTGGTAAAGCATTTGTTGAACTTTACTCCTTTCTCTGAAAGTTTATCTACAAAAGGCATGCACTTTCTTGCAGCTTCCAGATGTTTTTGCAGACTGAACTCTTTGTTCGATTTTTGCTTCTTTTTATATTCTTCAACAATAACTTCTTCCACATCACCGGCCTTTAAATTTTTTGCAAAAGGTGGAATCCATGCAGAACCGAGATCATCTATTATTACAAAAATTACGTTTGTTTGTGATTGCTTTTTTTGCGCAATACCTGAGGGAGAAAACACAAGAATTAAACCTGTAAGGCAAATGGAGAATATTACAAATCGTTTCATACTGAGGTATTAAATTTTCTTTTAGTTTATTTTTTTTATTTTGATTTCAATCACGTGGGCTATACCAATGCGGTTTATCAATGCCCTTTTCCCAATCAGTTAATTTGGTCATTAACTCTTTTACTTTTTCGGGATATTTATTTGCAAGGTCTTTTGTTTCTGAAACATCATTTTCAAGATCGAAGAGTAACGTTGGTCTGGTGCTTACTCTTATCAATTTCCATTTACCTGCTCTTACTGCGGCGGTTAAACCACTCCTCCAAAACAGCGCCTCGTGAGGTAGTTTTTTATTGACAGGATTTAAATACGGTAAAAGATTTACACCATCCAATTTATTGGTTCCTTTCTGCTTTCTACTTGCTGCGGCAATTGCTGTTGGCAAAATATCTAAAGAAGAAACTGGTTGGCTGTAAGTTTTATTAGCTGCAATTTTTCCCGTCCATTTCATTAAAAATGCAACGCGTATTCCACCTTCCCAGTTAGAGCCTTTCATTCCTCTTAAATACCCATTGCTTGATGAGTTGGCTGCAGTTGCACCATTGTCATTAATGAATATAACAAGCGTGTTCTCATCCATGTTATTTTCTTTAATCGTCTTCATGATAGTGCCAACACCATCGTCTAACGAAGTCATCATTGCGGCATAAGTTCTTCGTCCGGAATCCCGAATGTGAGCATATTTATTCACTAGTTCTTTTTTTGCCTGCATTGGTACGTGCACTGCATTATATGCTAAGTAAATAAAGAATGGATTTTTTTTATTTTCATTAATAAAAGAAGTCGCCTTATCTGTAAACATATCGGTGAGATATGTGATCTTCTCCTCGGCTATGATGTTATGGTTGTGATATAAAGAATGTACTGCATTGGGCTGCTTTTTAAAAGAGAAAAAATCCCTGTGGCCACTAATAAAACCGTAAAACTCATCGAACCCTCGGTTTAAAGGAAAATGTCTTTCATGATCTCCCTGGTGCCATTTACCTATGGCAATTGTTTTATAACCATTTGCATGCATTTCATTTCCTATTGTAAATTCTTTGGGGTCCATACCTATATCGCTTATCTGATAGCCATCCGCAGGTTTTGCAGAAATGTTGAATTCGAATCCAAACCGTTGGGGATAACGCCCTGTTAACAGTCCCGCCCTTGAAGGTGCACAAACCGATGCAGTTACATAAGCATTCGTAAATAAAGTTCCGCTTTTTGCAATAGCATCAATATTAGGTGTAGAGATCTGCTTGCCGCCATAACATCCAAAGTCTGCGTAGCCTGCATCATCACTTACAATTACTATAATATTAGGTTTATCATTCAATTTTTTTTGCTGCGCAATAACGCACAACGAAAGGTGAGCAAAGTATGTAAGTAAAACAGAGGTAAAAATGAGTTTGCAGGATTTCTTCATTCGATCCTATTTAAAAGGTGCATAAATTTACTCCTTTGAATTAGTAATGTAAAAACACAAATTTGATTTTTAAATAATGACTGTAAAATTTATTATAACCATTAATGAGAAGAGCTGAGCTTAATGAGATCGGATACACAGGGAATTAAACTTTACCTGATAAATTAAATCTTGTTGTATTCAATTAAGCACAGCATACATTGAAAAATTTTCAAAATGAATCGCAGAAAATTTATTACAGGCATTAGTTGTATTTCTATTTTATTAGCAAATGGAAAAGTTGTAAAAGCAACTGAATTGCTTGCTCCGAAAAGTAAATTGAAGCTGCGTTTTTTTGTTGCTTCAGATGGACATTACGGGCAACCGAATACAGCTTTCGATGATTTTCATAAAACTATTGTAGCCAGCATTAACAGCAGAAATAAAATTGATAAAGCAAAATTTACTGTTATCAATGGTGATATCATTCATAATAAAAAGGAGTTTCTTATTCCAGCTAAAAAATGGCTTGATCAACTTGATATGCCGTATTATGTAACCAAAGGAAATCATGATATGGTTGAGGATGACTATTGGAATACCACGATGAACACTTCATTAAATTATTCATTTAAAAAAGGCAATGATGCTTTTGTATTTGCCAACACATCTAATATAAAAGGGGAGTATCTATGCCCTGATATAAATTGGATGGAAGCTGAGTTGAATAAACATACCGGCGCTAAAAATATTTTTGTTTTCATTCATATCACACCTGTTAAATGGACAGCACACGGAATTGATTGCCCCCAATTGATTGAACTTTTCACCCACTATCCAAACATCAGGGCAGTGTTCAACGGCCACGACCATCAGCAGGATGACATAAAAATTAAAAACAAAATTCCCTATTTATTTGACGGGCATTTTGGCGGAGGATGGGGAGTACCTTACCGCGGATTTCGAATGGTTGAAGTATATAAGGATAATACAATTATGACTTGCCTTTTCGATCCTGTAACTGTTTTAAAAACGGAAACACTGTTATTATAAAATTCAATCTTCAGAATGGAGTTAACTTTATTTTATAGGCCTGGGTGCAGATGATTATTTCTTCAGCACTCTTACAATAAATTCTTCTCTATCCTCTCCCTTACGGTTATCAATATTCATCTTAGGAATATAAAAACTGCCTTTTAAGTGTGTTTCACTTGCCCTGTCCATCAAGGCTTTTGCATGTAGAGGATGATGCTCCAATTCGCCTAATTTAGTTGGCATTTTATAAGGGATGCTTACATTTTCAACATATAATTCTGGATCATCACTGCTCATTACCTTAAGCATATTTAGTTTATCACGATATGCTTTAGCTGCCTTGGAATTGATCTCGTTAATATTTTTAAATCCGTAAAAGCCCAACACCCTTTTTTCGGTACCTAATCTCAAAATATATTTTTGATCTAAACCTTGTGATTGGTACTCTTTAAAAACATTATTATGCCATTCCAACACATCATAATCGGCCTGGGTATTAAGCGCTACTATTGCTTTAACCCTGGTAGATTCTCTTAATATGGGGTCAGGATTTTTCTTATCCGCCATATCATTACTTAATCCCAACCAAAGGCTTGTACCGGCTCCGGCAGAACCGCCCATTAATACAATATTGTTCTTATCAATGTTGAATGATTTTGAATAATAGCGGATAAATTGCAATGCCCTTTTACTATCGTTTAAACATTTTAAAACGCCTTCTCCATCCTCTGTAATAAAACGATAATTGATTGAAGCAAAAGCAATATTCTTCGATAACAATGAACTAACTAAAAGTCCTTCTCCCCGGTAAGGTATATTCTTATCGCCCCCAATAAATCCACCCCCATGAATATATAAAACCAAAGCTGCCGGCTGTTTTGAACCGGGAATAAAAATGTCAAATACATTGTCTTTGTTGGGACCATACGATATATCCTTATAAAATTTATTTTGGCTATTGCTTAATTTAACCGGCGATTCTACAGGTGTGAGATTGAGTGATTTTTCCTGTACCTGTGTTGAATTTGTATTCGTGGTTTTACATGAATACAATGTAATGCTAAAAATAAAACTGATAATAATCCTTGTATAAAATGCCGGTTTCATAATTATTATTTTTTAGTTAGTACCCTGGTTATAAAGCCTTCTATATTCTCACCATTCCTTGTATCAATATTCATTGCAGGTATATTAAATGTGCCTTTTACATGTGTTTCTTTGGCTCTGTCCATTAAGGCTTTTGCATGTAAAGGATGGTGTTGCAAAGGAACCAATGCTGTTGGAACTGCATATGCCTGCTTTACATTCTCTACATATATTTCAGGATCATCACTGCTCATCAACTTTAGCATATTCAATTTATCCCGAACTTCCTTGGATGCTTTAGAATCGGCATCATTAAGGTTTTTGAATCCAAAGAAAGTTGCCATCCTTTCAGCGGTACCTAAACGTATAACAGACTTCTGATCTAACCCTTTTGAGTTATACTCGCTGAAGACGCTATTATGCCAATCCAGTATATCATAATTCGCCTGCGTTTCAATAGCTACCATTCCCTTCAACCTTGTAGATTCCCTTAACACCGGATCAATGTTTTTCTTGTCAGCCATGTCATCATGAAATCCAATCCAAAGGCTGGTGCCTGCACCGGCAGAGCCGCCCATTAATACAATGTTGGTCTTATCAATATTTAATTCTTTTGAATGATAGCGGATGAATTGCAAGCCTCTTATCACATCATTAAAACATTTAAAAACGCCCTGGCCATCATCTGACAGGTAACGATAATTAATGGAGGCATAAGCAATATTTTTTGATAACAATGCATTTATTAAAGGTCCGCCTGCATTATAAGGCTGTGCCTGGTTTCCACGAATAAATCCACCACCAAAAACATATATTACCAAAGATGAAGGTTGTTTTGAAGCAGGGAGAAAGATGTCAAATACATTCTCTTTCAATTCACCATACGGTATATCCTTATAAAACTTATTTTGGCTGTCGTTTAATTTTATAGGTGAAGGTGCTGCTGTTAGATTAAGTGATTTTTCCTGTAATTGGGTGGAGGTGGTGTGCGTGGTTTTACATGCACACAATGTGATGCATATAACCAGTCGAAGAATAAAGTTTGAATAAAATACAGGTTTCATTTGGTGTCGGTTTTAAAATTTCTTTTTAATAAACTCTTCATACAGTTAACCTACAGGTACGCCTATCAATGATTTATCTCTAACCATTTTCCAATTTTCAATTATATCGTAAGTGACAGTAACCTGTAGCCCGGATAATTTAAATCAGCATGATAATTTAAAGTTTGCAACTGCCATCCATCTTATAATAAATTCCGCTATTAGCCTTTTTGTTCAACACTTTTTTAAAAAAGCATGCTGTGTTTTCCATAGGAAAAGCAAAGGTTCTTTGCTGACTATATTCTTTAACAACATGTTTTCCTCCCGGCATAATGTGCGCAATCGCCGGCTGGTTATATTTTCGCAATTGCCTGTATAAACATAATGTTCCGAAGAACCGCGTGCCTTTAGCAATCCCAAATCCTATGTCTATTGGAACAGCCGGATCTTCTGTGCCATGAAAAAAGATAGTAGGTATTGCATTTGTTTTTGTGATAAGCGTAGAATCGGGTAATGCTCCCCACATGCTGCAAATGCCTTTTACAGTAAACGTATTTTTTAATTCATTACCTGAGTTGCGCAGGCCGCCTAAACCTTTTACCAACTCAGGTTGATTTTTTTTATAGAATTCTTCCGTATCATAAGCAACGTTTAAAGCCATCATTGCCCCTGCGCTTCCTCCACCTATAAAAAGTTTACCGGTGTCAATAGCATACTCTTTAGCTTTAGCTATCAAAAATCGCATAGCAGCATTTGCATCCTGAAATGCCCTGTAAGCTGCGGCAGATTGAGTACTGGTCTGTCTGTTAACTCCCTTAGCTTCCTGTACAGTGTAGCCCATGCGGTAATTTATGCTGGCAGCAATAAAACCAGAGTCCGCCAGGTGTTGACATGCTTTGCCAAAATCCTCTTTAGTGCCATTTCTAAATCCGCCGCCGTGTATTATCATAACAAACGGGTACATTTTATCAGTAGTTGCACCTTTTGGAAAATAGAGGTCAAGATTCAACGGATCATTTTCACCAATGGTGTCCAAATTTTTAGCATATACTATATCCTTTAAATTTTTTAAAGGCTCTGCTTTTTCTTTGAATATAATTTTGAAAGAAAGTAAAAGAAATGAAAAAAATAAGGCTGGAAAAATGTAAAATTTTAGGTTCTTCATTTTGATTTTATTGATTGTTAGAATTGGTATTTCATTTGTCACTAACCTTTAAAAATAGCCCTTCACGTTCGCTGATTATTAATTTATCTCCAACCGTTTGCCCATTGTTTGCGATGATGTCCTGGGCGGCAGTACCCTGCAACCTTGATAATTTAAGACCTGGGGCAATCTTCTTTAAATCAAATTCAAAAGGTTTTAATGATGGATTAGCCAACACCAAACCATTATCAAAAATGCGGTAAGCAACATCAGGGTATGCATGTGCAGTGATGTCTTTAATAAACAAAGATTCGTTTGATTCTATTTCAAACATCAATGACAACTTATCTTCTTTTACATTTCTAAAATAGAAAGTTGCATTGAACCACTTTCCATTGCACCATGTCATTATTTTTTGAGCCTCGCCCTTGTAACTTACATTTAGTAATCTCGGCATAGTTGCAGGATAGCCTTTTCGTGGGTCGCATTTTACTTTTAAAGAAATCATTAAATCAGGTCCATTGGCAGGTACGTTTTCGATTGCAAATTTCATGTTACCCTGTTTTGGAGAACTAAGAATAATTGCGTTTCCATTGAGCTTTACGGCAACGTTTTCTCCGCTGATGTTTTTCAAGAAAACCTGGTCGGGTTGAACACCTTTATTTTTCAACAAATCGGGCTGCTGTAATGCAAGCCTTACTGTTGCGCCTTTTGGATAACCCAGCCAATATTTCTGCTGTTTTGCACCTGCAACAAATTCATCATTCATGGCAATCCTGATTCCATCTGCAGGTTTCTCTAAAACATAACCGCTTGCTGTTACGTTAGCATCGAGCATTTGTGAAACAGCCCATCCCAAACGCTGTCGCCCAATTGGAGGAGGTGTAACATTCTGCGCATATTTAAAATTGATATAGTTGAATGCAGGTTGAAAGGAATTTTCATTCCAGAACAAATGCCTGTTCCATCCACCCGACCAGTCATTCACTTCCGGATCTTTGAGATGCGGCCAGCCTTCACTCTCTATTCCATTTAAATAACCTACACCACGTTGAAAAAGGGACGTCATGCCATCAGCCATTATTATTTTATCAGGGCCTATTGCAGCCCTAAGG
>MWYU01000624.1 GCA_002050375.1 Chitinophagales bacterium 62-2 | reverse complement strand
GGCGTGCAGGGCATGTTGAAAATCGGCGGTGCTTACAAAAACTGCATCAACATTTTTTTTATCATACATTTCTTCATTGTTCCTGTATGCAGCAACATCGTGTCCCATTTTTTCTTTCCATATTGCAGAGCCTTCTTCTCTTCTTTTCTTCCAGATGTCTGATACGCCAACAACATCAAAATTTAATTCCTTATAATGGTTCATGAAACAAGGAATATGGGAACTTCTGTGCCTGTCTGAGAAGCCTACTACACCCACCCGTACCCTGTCGTTAGCACCTGGTATACGTGCATAACTCTGTGCACTAAAGCCCATGGCACCTACATATAAGCCGGCTGATGCTTTAGCTGAATCCTTAATAAATTCGCGACGTGATTTTGACATAATGTAAAGGGATTTATTTTATGGTAATTGAGCAATCTTTTTTAAGTTGGAATTATAACCTGAAAGGTAAGGATTTTAGAAAAGTGATTGTTAATTCAAGCGGGAATACCAGGAAAAATTCAAAAAAAGTAAACGAAGTGAGGAACATTTTCTATTAGTCGAAAGCACTATTTAGAGAGATAGTTAAGAGCGATATCAAAAAGAGCAAGAACGACAACAAGGATAGTGAGAGCATTCTCAACGCGTTTTACAACTGCGCGTTTGCGATCTTCTGTCAATTGAATGCTTTCGTACGAAAAAAAGAATAAATTAGAATACGACCAACGGCTGGTTCTAAATAGAAAAAATAGCACAATCTTAATTAATAAAAGAAGGCCTATGATTAGTAGTGAATATAATTTATAATGTATAAAGAAAGTATTTAGCACAGCTTATGTTTTAATCGTTGTAAAACAGGTGATAAAAACAAAAACTACGCCAGCAAGATTTTAGCAACTAATATAATAAAAATGAGAAGCATATACTTTTTAGATAGATAACCTTATGTATAAGTAAGAATTGTGCATCACTTTTTTGCCAGCTTCATTGCCTCATCAGGAGAAATTGGAGCCGGAACTTTATTGCTTACAGAAGGGATAGTACGCAAGTACGAATAAATTGCTTTTAAGTCCTCATCCGTAAACTTCGCAAAGTTAAACCAGGGCATTGGAGGAAGAATTGGTCTGCCATTATCCTGGCCGAGGTGCTTGCCTGTTCGTATTGTTTTAATAAATACATCACCAGTCCATGCTCCAATTCCTGTTGCAGAGTCGGGTGTTAGATTGGAAGCAAAAGAAACACCCCAGGGACCAACAAAAGCAGTTAAATCAGGAGCGAAATGCATAAAATTACCAGGCTTTAGAGCACTTGCATCTACCTTGCCAAGAGGAATAGTGGAGGGATGACCTGATAGAAATTTTGATTGATCTTCCATTGGGCCTTTATCTGTAAAATTTTTGGGAGAATGACAATCACCGCATCCAACTCCTGCTACCAGGTATTTTCCCCTGACAATTAGCTCTTCACCTTCCAGCGCTCTCACATGGTTAATATCTTCTTTGTTGTCGTCTTTCGAGTTGTTTGTTGAACAGGAAACAATAACTGTAAAAAGTATGATTGCTGAAAAAACTGTTGTTGATAATGGGGTCGTTGAAATTTGCATGCAGTTAATTTTTTAATGTTTTAGTATTTTTTAGTGGACAAAATAAAAAACATAAATATTAAATGCAAGTACTTAAACAATAAAAATCATTTGTTTATTTTGATTACACAGCTCTCCTTATCCGGCAAATAAGATATGATCCGGAATGAAGAATACTTGCTGCTTTAAAGGCTTCTGCTAATGCCTAATTCCAAACCCCTTAACTCAGCTAAGCCCCGAAGCCTGCCTATTGCACTATAACCGGGATAAGTTTTCTTTTTAAGATCATCAAGCATTTGGTGACCATGATCGGGACGCATCGGAATAGATACACCTCGCCTTTTCATTGTTAATACAATTTCTTTCACCACTGCATACATGTCAACATCGCCGGCAAGATGATCGGCTTCATAAAAATTACCTTCCTCATTTCTTCTGGTGCTGCGTAAATGAATGAAATGAATATGATCTCCCAGGCGATGAACCATGCCTGCCAAATCGTTATCAGGTCTTACTCCATACGAGCCTGTGCAATAACATAAACCGTTAGCGGGTGATGGAGCCGCATTTATTAACTCCGTTGCATCCTGTTCTGTGCTTACAATTCGTGGCAATCCTAAAATCGGGTAAGGAGGATCGTCAGGATGGATAGCCATTTTCAGTCCCACCTCCTCAGCAACCGGAACAACCTGTTGCAAAAAGTAGAAAAGATGTTGTTTCAGTTTTTGTGCATCAATACCTTCGTATGTTTTAAGTGCAGCTAATATTTGCTCAACAGTAAATCGTTCCTCGCTGCCAGGTAAACCTAATAGGGCGTTGTTGAACAGCGTTTGTTTTTCTTCCTCTGTCATGGTTACTAAACGTTGCTTTGCCTTAGTTATTTCCTCCGGCGTATAATCATCTTCAGCGCCGGGTCTTTTTAGCAGAAATACATCGAAAGCAATAAAGGCAGCTTTTTCAAAATATAAAGCTTTGCTTCCATCAGGGAGGGTGTACGAAATATCAGTCCGCATCCAATCGAGTATCGGCATAAAATTATAAGTAACTACTTTTAAACCACATGCAGCAACGTTTCGAAGACTCTGCTTGTAGTTTTCTATGTACTGCTTATAATTTCCATTTTGCTTTTTTATCTCTTCATGCACCGGCAAACTTTCAATTACAGTCCATGTCATTCCTACAGCTTCTACCTGCTGTTTGCGTTTGTTTATCTCTTCCACACTCCATATATTTCCAACTGCAATATGATGCAATGCTGTTACAACTCCTGTACATCCGGCCTGCCTTATATCCCATAAACTTACAGGATCATTTGGTCCATACCAGCGCATGGTTTGCTCCATTAACATAATGGGTATTTCATTTAATGTTTAAGTATAATATTCAACAATCTTTTGAATTTCAGAATCCATCGCAACTTTCAATACGACACTAATATCCCAATACTTTTAAGCGCGTTTATTTTTCTTAAAAAAACTTTAGTACGGATTATATTATTGTAACGGAATAATTTATACTCCTTTACTTCGCAACTTGCAGGTTTTGCAATTAAATCTCATTACTGCTTAATATCTTCCACCACCAGGCTCATCTTTTTGGAGTCTTCCAAAAACTTAGCAAGACCTATATCAGTAAGCGGATGTTTGAGAAGAGCAAGGATTGATTCAAGCGGACTGGTAATTACATGTGCACCTAACTCTGCAGCTCGAATGATATGATTTGGACTACGAATGGAGGCCGCAAGGATTTCTGTCTTATATCCCTGTACTTCAAATATGTTTGCAATTTGCTCAATTAATATCATTCCATCCCAGCCGCTATCATCAATTCTGCCTATAAAAGGAGATACGAAAGCTGCACCTGCTTTGGCAGCAAGAATAGCCTGGCCTGCAGAAAAAATAAGTGTACAGTTGGTGCGAATGCCATTATCAGTAAACCATTTAATTGCCCTTACACCTTCTTTAATCATTGGTACCTTTACAACAATATTTGGATGAATGGCTGCAAGTTTCTTTCCTTCTTCAACAATTGTATTGAAGTCTGTTGTTAACACTTCAGCAGAGATGTCGCCATCAACCAATTCGCAGATTGTTTTGTAATGCTGATTTATAGCCTCTTCCCCCCTAATGCCTTCTTTTGCCATTAATGAGGGATTGGTAGTTACTCCATCCAATATACCTAAGTCATGTGCTTCCTTAATCTGTGCAAGGTTAGCAGTGTCGATAAAAAATTTCATATTATTTATTTAATTACGGTTCTATAAAAATGTACCATTCGGTAATTGTTGCGCTAATATAGAAGGTTCTTTTTGTATGCTCTTATTAAATACGCTATTTACGTATCATCCTGTATTAATTCTGTTTTTTGTAAAGCTAAACTTAATGCGCATTGATTGCAGAAATGCGCAACTATTCCCATAACCTGTTATGAAAGCCTGTTATAGTTGTGCTTTAGAAATTATCTGACGATGTTATAGATCAGATGTAATTCGTCGCTTTTAAAGTGTCAAGTAAAGGATTTAAGAAATGCAAATGAAACTATTTAACTTGTATAAAAAGTTCTATAACTGCTTTTGAAACTTTGAAACTATTTTTAAAATTCTAACTTGCCTTTATGAAAATAGCCTTCCTACTTTTAACCCTGATAGTTGCAGTAAACTTAATTGCACAAACTGATACCCTTCCCTCTGGTGTTTATAGTTGGAGTAATGCAAAACCGGAAAAGACTTTAACCGGCGAAAGAAGACAGGTATTAAAAGGCAGCACACTTGATCTTGCAGGCCTGGAAATTCACACTTCCACTCTTAGTCCTGGTAAAACAAACCACCCTCCTCGTGCTTATAATAACAGGGAAGAATTGATCATTGTAAAAGAAGGCACTTTAAAATTAACGATCAAAGACAGCAGTAAAATATTAGGTGCCGGAGGACTTGCATTGATCGTTGCAGGTGACGAACAAAGCTTCAGCAATCCTTCTGATAAACCCGTTACTTATTATGTGTTAGTCTACACCGCAAAAGACCCGGTAAACATACAACGGGGACAACAAATGGGCTCTTTTATAAAAGACTGGAAAGAACTGGAAGTAAAGAAAACCGACAAGGGAGAATCCCGGCCGATCTTCGACAGGCCTTCATCCATGTTTCCCAGGTTTGATGTACATGCCACTGCTTTAAATCCCGGCATGTCAAGTCATGCACCCCATACACACCGCGCCGAAGAAATTATTTTGATGATGAAGGGAAACGTAGAAGAGTTTATTGGCAACGCATCTCATAAAGCAAAGGCAGGAGATGTGATTTTGCTTAATTCAAATATTCCTCATGCCATTACAAATACAGGTAAGGTACAATGCGGGTACTTTGCTATACAATGGCGTAACAAATAATTGCGTTAATCTATGTTATGCTAACTTTCTATAAACCTCAACTGCTTGCACCAAATGATTTATAAGTTGTTGTTTACTTTTTTAATATTCCCTGCATGCAGCAGGTGCTTATAGTTTTAATGTATCTGTTACTAATATAAATGATAAAGAAATAAAAAGGTGGAAACAATAGCTTCCACCTTCATTCGCAGTAAACCATAAACTTAGTTTCTACTACCAAACCTGCTTAACAACCGAAGCATTTCAACATAAAGCCAAACAATAGTAACCATCAGTCCAAATGCACAATACCATTCCATATATTTTGGAGCGCCCATTTCTGCACCTTGCTCTATCATATCAAAATCCATGATTAAATTAAGGGCAGCTATTACTACAACAAAAAGGCTTATACCAATTCCTAATAAACTTCCGTTGCCCATCATCATAAAGTCCATTTGTACACCAAACAAACGAATAACCCAGGTAACGAGATAAAAAATGGCAATACCTAACGTGGCAGTAAAAACAATTGATTTAAACTTTTCTGTTGCCCTGATCACTCTAAAATTATACAATAAGAACATTGCTACAGCTACACCAAGAGTAAGCCCGACAGCATGCATTACAATGCCTGGATATTTCTCCCTAAAGGCATCATTCATTATAGCTGAAATAGCGCCAATAAACAATCCTTCAAGCAGGCCATAAAGAGGTGCGAGAAAAGGAGCCCAGGTACGTTTAAAAGTAATAACCAGTGCAGTAATCAATCCGCCAAATACCCCAACGAGCATTAGTGGCATCATAGTTTCTGCTTTGCCTTGCGAGTAGAGATGCCATGTGTAAGCAGCTCCTGCTATCACCATCAAAAACATAAATCCAAATTTATTTATTGCACCCCGTGCTGTCATTACTCCTTGTTGCTGATCTGCAATGGTGGTATTGAAAATCTTCTCACTTAAAGTGGGGTTTCCCGATTTAAAAATGGCCATATTTATTTTTTTAAATTGTTTTTTAATTTACATACAAATATAAATATCATAAGGGTAACTTATAGTTAAAAACTTTGGATTAAGGCATTTAAAGAATTGTTACTTCACCTGCTACAGCACCTAAAAAAACAGGCTTCCCAATAACTTTTGCACAAGCAGTTATAACCCTTAAAAAAGATGGGTTAGCGTTTTAAAACAAAAACACGTCTCTTTCTACCTGCACTTTTGTAACTTGCTAATTGTTTAAATATTTGCAATGCGCTCAGAAAAAGTTTTACAAAACGTAGTAATAAAGTTTGCAGGCGACAGCGGCGACGGTATGCAGCTTACCGGTAGCCAGTTTACCAATAACACCGCTATGCTTGGTATTGACCTTGCAACATTCCCTGATTTTCCTGCTGAAATACGTGCGCCAATAGGTACGCTTCCAGGAGTGAGTGGTTTCCAGCTTCATTTTAGCAGCGACCGGATTTTTACTCCGGGGGACGACTGCGATGTGCTGGTAGCCATGAATGCTGCAGCGCTAAAAGTAAATTTGAAGAACTTAAAGAAAGGTGGAAGGATTATTGCGAATTCTGATGGCTTTGATGCAAAAAACCTTCGGCTTGCTAATTATCCTGATGGTGTTAATCCGTTGGAAAACGAAAGCCTTATAGATCATGAAGTAATAAAAATTGACGTTACCAAACTTACCCGTGAAGCATTGAAGGAATATGAAATGGGCACTAAAGAAAAAGACCGTGCAAAAAATATGTTTGTGCTGGGCTTTTTATATTGGATGTATAACCGCAGTATGGAGAATACGATAAGTTTTCTAACGGAGAAGTTTGGTAAGAAGGATACAATCTTACAAAGTAACATCAAAGCATTGCAGGCAGGTTATAACTATGCTGATACTACCGAAACTTTTTCGGTACGATACAAAGTAGACAAGGCAAAAATGGGAGCAGGAAGTTACCGGAGCATAATGGGTAACCAGGCTTTAAGTTATGGTTTGATCGCAGCCAGCAAAAAAAGTGGTCTGCAATTGTTTCTGGGTTCTTATCCAATAACTCCTGCTTCAGATATTTTGCACGAGTTAAGCAAGCACAAAGATTTTGGCATTAAAACCTTCCAGGCCGAAGATGAGATAGCGGCGATCACATCCTCTATCGGTGCGAGTTATGGTGGTTTGCTCGGTATTACTACAACTTCAGGCCCCGGGATGGCTTTAAAAGCGGAAGCTATGGGTCTCGCTGTAATGCTTGAAATTCCCCTGATTATTATAAATGTTCAAAGAGGTGGCCCTTCAACAGGGTTACCAACAAAAACCGAACAGAGCGATCTATTACAAGCCTATTATGGAAGGAATGGTGAGTGTCCTATGCCTGTTATTGCAGCATCTACCCCCAGCGATTGTTTTAGCGCAATATATGAAGCTGTAAGAATTTCGGTGCAGCATATGACACCGGTTATCTTTCTCAGCGATGGTTTTATTGCTAACGGTGCAGAGCCATGGAAGTTTCCGCAGAGTAAAGATTTGCCTCCAATTGAAGTTAGCTTCAAAACACAGTTAAGCGAGAATGAAGAGAAATTTCAGCCTTACCTGCGGGATGAGAAGTTAGTACGTCCCTGGGCCGTGCCGGGAACTGCCGGGTTCGAACATCGTGTCGGTGGCCTTGAAAAACAAGATGTAACAGGTAATATAAGTTACGACCCCGATAATCACCAGTTGATGGTAAAGATCAGGGAAGAGAAGGTGGAGAGAATAGCGCAATATGTGCCAGAGCAAAAATTAGATAACGGACCTGAGAGAGGAGAGGTGCTTATTATTGGATGGGGCAGTACATACGGAGCTATTAAAAGTGCGGTGAAAGAATTGCTTTTGGAAGGCTACCAGGTAGCGCATGCTCACCTGCGTTATGTGCGTCCATTGCCGAGAAATTTAGGTGATATGATTAAGAATTACGACAGGGTCTTGATTCCTGAGATAAACAATGGCCAGTTGATTAAGATCATCAGGGATAAATATTTAGTTGATGCAAAAGGTTATAATAAAATAATGGGAGTGCCCATTACGAAAGGTGAATTGATTGAGGTAGTGAGAAAAATGGTTCAAAAGCAGTTGCCCGCAGAATATGAATTAAAATAAGACAAGTACTTTTAAATTTTTCAATTAAGTACATTCAAAATATTTTTAACAATACTCTTAAACTGCCTCTCCAACCTTTTGACTAGAGCTATAAAGGACGGAGTTAATATTCATACTTTTCGCTATCTTATTTATGTCTCCTACCACATTATAAACCAGGTTAAACTGATCAACAATAGATTTAAGATCGAATAAAGCTTTTTTAGTCGGAGTTTCTAACTGTCCCTGCCCCTAACGAAACGATTATCCCGGCAGGCAACATATCGAATAAGCTCATTGCAAAAGCAGGGATCAGAATACCTGCAGTCATTCTAATCCCTTCAGAAAAGTATTGACTGTTTATATAACTTTTATAAGCTTTTATGTAGTTAGTCATTCGGTATTAAGGCAGTAGGTCCTTGGGTTATTAAATGCTTGAAG
>MWYU01000604.1 GCA_002050375.1 Chitinophagales bacterium 62-2 | reverse complement strand
AAGTACAGGATCACCTTAAAAAATTAGGACTTGATAAAAACACAATAGTCATGTTTTGCAGCGACAATGGCCCTGCAGGACTTACCGGCGAAAGAAATAACTTTTTCAATAGTTCCGGCTCGTTAAGGGGCAGAAAACAAGACGTGTACGAAGGAGGAATTCGTGAACCATTTATAGTTAAATGGCCTGGTAAAGTTGCTGCAGGTAAGGTCAATAATTACATCTCCGCCACGTATGATATGATGCCAACATTTGCTGAGCTTCTAAATGTTACTCCGCCTAAAAATGACGGGGTATCTATCCTTTCAACAATGCTGGGTAACGACAAACAGCAACCTAAACGTGAATATTTATATTGGGAATATCCTGAACGGGGCGGACAGGTTGCCGTGAGAATGGGTAAGTGGAAAGGAGTAAGAACAGGAGTTACAAAAAACCAGCAAGCCCCATGGCAGATATTTAATTTAGAAACAGATGAAAAGGAAGCAACCGATATATCTGCCCAACACTCCGAATTAATAGAACGCTTTAATGCTATTGTAAAAAAAGAACATACAACTCCGGTTCGTAAAGAGTGGGACTTCTTACAGGTAAAATAATGTATCTATATCAAACTTTCCAATCTTATGCGAAAGAGCCTCGTAATTATATGTGCCTTTATTTCATCTGCTTTTATTTGCCGGGTTAATGCGCAATTCAAACCTAACATCGTTATTATTTATGCCGATGATTTAGGCTATGGCGATGTTAGCTGTTATGGCGCTACCAAAATTAAAACACCAAATATTGATAAAGTTGCTGCAGGCGGCTTGCGATTTACAAATGCTCATTCTTCTTCCGCTACGTGTACGCCTTCAAGGTTTTCGATGCTTACCGGCATGTACCCGTGGCGGCAGGAAGGTACAAGAGTTGCCCGCGGCAATGCTTCGCTTATCATACCACCGGATGTAACTACGTTACCCGATATACTGCAAAAAGCAGGTTATACAACCGGCGTTGTAGGTAAGTGGCATTTGGGATTGGGTGGAAAAGAAGGGCCAGACTGGAATGGGGAACTTAAGCCCGGCCCTTTGGAATTAGGTTTCACTTACAGCTTCATCATGCCTGCTACCGGCGACAGAGCTCCTTGTATTTATGTAGAAAATCATAAGGTAGTTGATCTTGATCCCGCTGACCCTATCGAAGTTAGTTTCGAGGGCAAGGTGGGTAATGAACCAACAGGGAAAGATCATCCGGAACTGCTTAAATTGAAATATACAGAAGGAGGGCATGATCAAACTATAGTAAATGGCGTAAGCAGGATAGGGTATATGAGCGGCGGTAAAAAAGCACGCTGGATTGATGAAGACATGGCCGATGTTTTCACCAACAGAGCGCTCAATTTTATAGATAAAAATAAAAGCGCTCCTTTCTTCTTATATTTTGCTACCCACGATATTCATGTGCCGCATTTGCCTCATGCAAGGTTTGCAGGTAAAAGCGGGCTTGGTCCGCGTGGCGACGCAATTCTGCAATTCGACTGGTCGGTAGGTGAAGTTCTGAAAGCACTTGATCGCTTAAAGCTTACTGAAAATACAATGGTCATTATTAGCAGCGATAATGGTCCGGCTATACAAGACGGTTATGAGGACAAGGGCTTTCAAATGCTTAACGGACATACTCCTGCCGGTTCTTTAAGAGGCGGCAAATACAGTTCGTTTGAAGCAGGTACGCGTGTTCCGTTTATTGTTCGTTGGCCTGCTACAATAAAACCCGGTGTATCTGGAGCCTTACTTTGCCAGATGGATATGTTTGCATCATTTGCAACACTTACAGGCCAGAAGCTGACAACTAACAATGCACCTGACAGCTATGACGTGCTTAATGCATTTTTAGGAAAATCAGCAGATGGTCGCGAAACATTAGTGGAACATTCAGGTAATATTGGCTTCAGCTTAGTGAAAGGAGATTGGAAATATATTCAACCTTCAGCAGGCGCCAAAAAAAATAAGAATAATATCGAATTGGGAAATGATCCTCAACCTCAGCTTTATAATTTAAAGAACGATATTGGTGAAACAAAGAATATAGCAAACGAGAACCCTGATAAGGTAAAAGAGTTGCAGGCGATACTGCAATCCATAAAAGACAAAGGCCGCAGCCGTTAACCTCACTATCAAATTTGAATGCATGAATAAGAATTTGCTGAACCACTTCTATAGATGTCTATTTTTCCTGTTTATATCTGTAAGTTTTGCTGTTGCCAGGAGCAATGGACAGGTAACTAAAAATGCCGGTTCGAACAATTTGCCAACACCACCTTTAGGCTGGAACAGTTGGGATAGCTACGGAATGTACCCAACTGAAAAAGCAATGTTGGCAAACTTAGAAGTAATGGCAAAAAGATTGAAACCTTTTGGCTATACATATTTTACCATAGACGCCGGCTGGAATAAAATAAAAGATGCTGATAATAAGATCGTAGGGATGAGCATGGATAAAAATTGCAGGTATATTCCCAATAAAGAGACTTTCCCAAACGGTATAAAAGGCATAGCAAACAAAGCACATTCATTAGGATTAAAGTTTGGTATTCATATTATGCGGGGCATTTCCCGTGAGGCATATAAGCAAAACCTGCCTATTTTAGGAACCTCTTATACTGCCCGCGATATTGGAGACACAAATTCTACCTGCAGTTGGAATAAGGATAATTATGGCGTTGATATGAAGAAGCCCGGTGCCCAGGCTTATTACGACTCTTACATTGGTCAGTTGGTAAGTTGGGGAGTAGATTTTATTAAGGCCGATGATATTACTGCATTTCCTGCAGAAGTGCAGGCTGTAAAAAATGCGATTAAAAAAACAGGTAAACGGGTTGTGCTGAGTTTATCGCCGGGTGAAGGTTCTGATGTAAAAAATGTAGCCTTCTATAATGAAGGGGATATGCTAAGGGTAACCAAAGATATTTGGGATAACCAGCTAAGTTTTACCAGGGCATTCGATGCCTGGAAAAAATGGACGGATGTAGAAGGAAGAACGTTTTGGCTCGATATGGATATGATACCCTTTGGCCACCTCTGCCTGCATAACCCTGATCCCAATTACCTTACTACAGACAACAGAAAAGAGGGCGAGAAAAATGTAAGAGGCAAGGAGCGTATGAGTGCATTTACGCAGGATGAGAAATATACTTTTATCACAGTAAGAGCCTTAAGTGCGTCTCCTTTAATTATGGGTGGTGATTTGCCTACATCAGATGAATTTTCTTTTCAACTGCTTACCAATAAGGATATGCTTGAGTGTAATCAAAACGGAGTTGTTGGCAAGTTGGTATATAATAAAGACGGCATCGAGATTTGGAAAGCACCAAATAAAAACATTGTTAAACAAGGATGGCTGGGAATATTTAACCGTAACAAAGATGGCAAGCTTATACAGGTTACAACAAATAGTATATCAGAAGCTAATCAGTCCCTATCCTTATTCAATATCTGGCAGAAAAAAGATTTGGGTAAGTTTAATTCCTCTGCTCCAATGCAGGTACAGGTTAATGGAAACGGGGTAGCATTTCTTAAATACAAAATGCTATAAAATTACACAATCCATTTATGGCAACACAAGGTTTTAAAATGAAAATGATAATGTTAATTTACATAAGCCTGAAAAAAAAAGCCCGTTCAAACAAGTTCAACAGGCCTTTCTTTACCATAGTAATTCCAATGGATTTGTGGTGATTATAAGAGTTATACAGATGCTCCAATTTTATTTAACAAAAACAGCGAACGGAATTATTTGTTTGGACTTTAATTGGGACGATAAAGATGCAACTTTCAATATCGAAGGTTTTAAACAAACAGGTGCATTTAAAGAATTGAATGGAAATTTGCAAACTAAGATGGAAAGGAACAGGCTTTCTGTTCCGGTAAAAGGAGTACATTCGATGCTTTTGCAATTCCAGGGTAAAGAAACTTTTGAACAGTTGAGAAAACAATTGAAATTAATCGTGCAGAGATAACTGGATTTACCACTTAAGGCTAAACGAATTGCAAAAGTATCGTCGCTACCAATCCTGCATTAGAACTTGAGCTAAAGACTTTTATCTGCCTAAAATACCTTTGCTTATATTTAAAAAGTTAACAACCGGATGAAACTTCATTACGAGGTGCGATTGATACAGAACAATTGTAAATAATTAATTCATTATTAGACATATGAAAAAACATATTGCTGCTTTTACTCTTCTTCTCTCTCTTTTTTTAAGCAGTTTTTCTGTAGTTGCGCAAAAAGCAGAAACGGAAAATCTGCTGCCATTAGGTACATGGGGTCACGGGAATTCAATCTCCAGCAGCATCATTAAATCAATGCCTTTTATACGTGGATGGAACTTTACTTTTCGGTGGCGCGACCTGGAGCCAAAGAAGGGAAATTTTAACTGGAAGCTTTTTGATGACCAGTTAAAAATTGCTGCTAATAATAACCTGTATGTTGGCTTCATGGTACATGTTGGCCAGGCTAGCCCCGAGTGGATTTATACAGAAGATCATGTTCCTAAAGTAACTACAGAAGATAAGAAACACGACTTTCCTTATTTTCCATACTATCTTGATGCTGCCTATAAAGCAGATTATATGAACATGTTGAAAGCAGTGGCAGAGCATGTAAAATCTTTAAAACCTGAATTAAGAAATAAGATACTTTTTTGGATGAGCGCCGAAGGAAGCACAGGTGATGTAACACCTTATAAAGGTGTTGTGAACGATTTAAAGTACGACATAACAGAAGAGCAGTGGTTAGATTTTAAGAAGGATGCATGGAAGTTTATGTACGATTTTGGACAATCTCTAAACCCTCAGTTAAATATTCTTATTAATCAGGCTAATAACGGTATGTATTTCGATTACCTCGTAAAAAACTTTCCTGCGGTGTGGTTTAAAGCCGGTTCTTTAGCGCATACTTACCAGTTTGATGATGAACTCGATTACTACAAGAGATTGCAAAGAGTGGTAAAACCCAATAATAATGGAATGACCAATCGTTTTAGAGGCGAGTCTGAAGAGGTACAGAAAATTGGCTGGTTCAGGCAGTCGCCTCAGCAAAACATGTTTAGCATTGTGGCCTCATGCCTTCATATAGGGTTAGATGTTTTAAATGTTCGTGAAGAGATAATGGGGCAGGTGGGAAACACTGAGTACCCATTTCGTTTTTTCAATCAATATGCCGGGCAACGTGATCCCGCAACTGCAACCGGGGCATTTTGTATTCTTCGCGATGTGTTAGATGTAGCTGATACAGAGCGTTTTCCTGAAAGTGAATTTGGAAAGCTTAATGCCGGTGACAATAAGAAAGCCCGGAAAGCGAATGCAGCAAACAGTACAATGGATGATGGTGAAGAAACAAAAAAAATAAGATCGAAAGCCGTTCCTTCTGAAAGAAAACAAAATATTCTAAATGCATTTTCTACTTATGGTGCAAAGAATGGCCCTTCGCCAGAGGTAGAAAAGATGATCTATAAAAATGATAATAACTTAGAAGCAAAGCTGCGAAAAGAAAACCTGCGCAGCGACTTGCAGGATAAGTATAATTACGATTTGGGCATCAACTTAATTCCCAATAACTATATTCGTTTTCTAACTCAATATTCTCCTAATACTACAAGCCGTGGTCGTTGGCGTATTGGACCCATTAACCAGCCTTATGGTCGCTATGCACGTGCTTTCGATCATGCAAGCGGAATGACGGAAATGTTTTTTTCTTTAGATAAACATTTCTTCAGTAAGAACAATGAACCGCATAAGCTCCAGGTAAAAGTGGTGTATTTTGATAAGGGCAAAGGTGAATGGTCGTACAATTATTACAATGGTAAAAGCAAGGTGGAAAAGTATAAAGTCAGATGCACCAATACCAACCGGTGGATTGTAAAGACTATCGATTTAGATGATGTTTATAGCAATAAGAAATTAGAGCACGATACAGATTTTTCATTGAAATATCTTTCAGGTGATGATACCATTTTTACTATGATAGAAGTGGTTAAAAAGTAAAATATTATTGGTTGCGATTAATATCAACCTTTCATTAAGCAGTAAAGATGTTTTTCAATATGTACTTGAATACGGTAAATTTATAAAAATGATAAACAGGATTAATTGAATTTAAAAACTTAAAGTTAAAATCCCGAAATGCGGAGGTTATCATTTACCATTATATGCTTTATTATTCTTTGCGATACTTCGGATGTATCTGCTCAAAATAAATCTAACAATCCATCAGTTAAATGGCATCCGGGACATTATAGTTTAGTATCCGATGAAGAAGCACCAAGGGATAAATACATTGCCGGAAATTTTTTAGGTCTGCAAAAAAAGTATGCGTGGAAACTTCTCGAACCTAAAAAAGGAAAATATGATTTCTCAATCATCAGGTCAGACCTTGCTTATTTGCAAAAACATGGCAAGCGATTGGTAGTTCAATTACAAACAAAAGACTTTGGTCAGGATAAAATGAATGCTCCTGAATATTTAAAAGATGCATCTTTTAATGGAGGATTATACCGCACAGCTACAGGCTCATTAAATCCTGTTTTATGGAATGCAAAAGTGGCTGAACGGATTGAAGCATTGTACAAAGCTCTTGGAAAAGAATTTGATAAGGAGCCTTTTATTGAAGCGATTGTTATACCTGAAACCGCCGTTTCATCTGATATACAGCGCAAGGACCAGAAAGGTGTAGAGCATTATACAAATGAAAAATATGCTAATGCCTTAAAGCAACAAATGAAAGTTTTGAAAGAAGCTTTTCCTTCAACAGTTGTAATACAGTTCACCAACTTTCCCAAAGAAGTGCTTTACGATCTCACTAAATTTCAAAAGGAAAATGGAATTGGAATGGGAGGCCCTGATATTAATTTATATTCCCGTGGATTAAACGACCCAAAGGCAGGAGTGTATCAATACTATGACAGCCTGAAAGGTTATGTTCCATTAGGGTCAGCGGTGCAATCACAGGATTATACGTACAGCAAGAGCGAAAAATATGACCAGGTTGTTGAAAAGCCTTCTGTTGAGCAGATATATAAGTTCGGCAAAGACCGGTTACATCTTAACTATATATTCTGGTTAATTAAGCCTGGTTATTTTGATAAAGTAATTACTATGATGAACAGCGCAGACTTTCCTAAAGATGCTGCAGGTGGTTTAAATCCAGAGTTACCTTCCTTTTATAAAAACATAAAAAATCAATAGATATCTATGGCAACTATTACATCTTCAAAAATTTTTCTTACTGCATATTTATTGATTTTGCCTGGCTTAATCTTTTCTCAAACTCAAACAGTTGGTAAGGCAGATAAGAAGCGTCCTAATATTCTGTTTTGTATTGCCGACGATGCTTCACGTGAATCCATGAGCGCTTATGGGTTTAATTATGCCTGGGTAAATACACCTGCATTTGACCGTGTTGCTAAAGAAGGTGTGTTATTTACAAATGCATATACCCCCAACGCCAAATGCGCACCTTCAAGGGCATCTATTCTTACCGGCAGAAACTCCTGGCAATTAGAAGCTGCCGGAAATCATAACGCTATATTTCCTGCTAAGTTTACAACGTTTATTGAGGTTTTGGCAAACAACGGATATCAGGTAGGCTATACAGGTAAAGGATGGGCTCCGGGTAATCCGGGAGAAGTTAACGGAAAGCCCCGAATGCTTACCGGCCCCGAATATAGCAGCATAAAAATGGCGACACCTACACAGGAAATATCTCCGGTTAATTATCCAGCAAACTTCGAAGCCTTTTTGCAAAAGAAGCCAAAAGAGCAGCCTTTTTGTTTTTGGTATGGTGGTCACGAGCCGCACCGCCAATATGAATTTGGTTCGGGCGTTTCTAAAGGCAAAAAGAAGATCAGCGATATTAAAACTGTTCCGCCTTACTGGATAGATAATGATACCGTAAGAAATGATATGCTTGACTATGCCTATGAGGTAGAATACTTCGATAGTCAGTTAGGAAAGATGTTGGATATTTTAGAAAAGAATGGCGAATTGGATAACACCATTATTGTAGTAACCTCCGATAACAGCATGCCTTTTCCCCGTGTAAAGGGTCATATTTACGAAATGGATAATCATTTGCCTTTGGCAATTATGTGGAAGAATGGCATTAAAGATCCGGGAAGAAAAGTGAATGATTTTGTTAGTTTCATCGATTATGCACCCACCTTTCTTGAGCTTGCTGAAGTAAAGCCTCCACGCTCTAATATGCAGCCAATACAGGGAACATCACTTTTAAACCTGCTGACTGCAACTAAGAAAGGTATGGCAGATGCAAAAAGAGATCATGTGCTTTTGGGAAGGGAAAGAGAAGATGTTGGCCGTCCGCATGATGAGGGTTACCCTGTTAGAGCCATAGTAAAAAATAATTTTTTCTATGCCAAGAATTATGAGCCTGACAGGTGGCCAAGCGGTAATCCGGAAACAGGTTACTTAGATACCGATGGAAGCCCGACCAAAACCATTATTTTGGAAGCACACAGAAAGGGCGAGTACATGAACTTATGGCAAATATGCTTTGGTAAAAAAGGAAGTGAAGAGTTGTACGACATTAGTAAAGATCCTTATTGCATGAACAACCTCGCTAATAA
>MWYU01000598.1 GCA_002050375.1 Chitinophagales bacterium 62-2 | reverse complement strand
TTCCCGCTAAATATAAAAATCCGATTGTGATTTTAAAGCATCGTTTGAAAAAGAGGGATCCCGACTTTTATAACTGGATACACTGTATAGGGATCAAAATGAAAAAGTTTCTATTTTCAATTGCAACCCTCATTTACCAACCTGTAAACGAATCCGGGTAGATGTACGAGGTGAAGTGAGATGGGAACAAGCTAATGGCGATGTAAACAATGGTGAGGTGAAATGTGAGGTTAAGGGATAATAAATTTTTAAGAACAAATTTATCCTGTTTGCATATGTTGAAAAATGGGGAGTGACTGCGGTAGTTGACGGTGAAATTGTTGTGGTTAATGATAAGAATGTTCCTGACATTGGCAATGCTAACCAAGCACTCCCTTGGGAAGCAATGGCAAAGTGGTAAGGCCTATACCGGTAGCATCGAGAATAGCGTTTCTGATGGCAGGTGCCACACCTAATATGGCTGCTTCACCAGCACCGGCTGATGGAAGGTCTTTCCGGTCTATCGTGACTATTTCGATTTTAGGTACATCTTTAAAGCGGGGAACCCTGTATTTAGAAAGATTTGAGTTAAGTATTTTTCCATCTGCAAAATCAATCGCCTCAAATAAAGCTCCACCTAAACCCTGCACTATCGATCCCATCACCAGGTTTTCCAAATGCAAAGGATTAACTATTGCTCCACATTCAAATGCCTGTGTAATGCGTACTACTTTTACTTGCTTCTTACTATTTACCTCTACTTCCGCACACGTTGCACCGTAACCTCCTTTTTCATAAGCGCACGCGATTCCGTGACCATGTCCATCGGCTTTTTGCTTTCTTTTGGAAGTATTTTTTTCCCGGTTCCGGTGTATATATGTTTTTTTGCTGCCAATAAATTTGATAACTATCTTCTATTCGTTCTGCCTATATCTATTCTTACTATTTCGGATACGGTTGCCGAATGGGGAGGTAAAAGATGGGGCAGTTTTTCAAGGTCTTTTTTTCAAGGCCAAAAAACTCTGGCAGGTTCAATTTGTTTTGCCGTCAGTTGCTTTTTTATTACCCTTGTAATGCTTGCTGTTATATTTCGGATACCATTTGGCAAGTCGTTTTTAATTACCGCCTCTTTATCAGTTATTGTTACAGCAGTTGAATTGGTAAGCCTGAAGGGATACGATAATCTTACAGTCCCAATCTCTGCATTAGCATTGCTTATTTTATTTCTTGAATAAGTCGTGGAGTGCAGGCTTTTTATTTGCCAGAGGGTTGAGACTTTAATTTTAATCTATCCTTCCTATTCTTATATTAATATTCAAACAGAAGAGATGTTTTATTCAACTTTGCTTAATGAAAGATAATACACCACCTGACAGTGCCACTGCTTAAACGTCTTATAGCTTCATTTTGATCACTTCTGATCCGGCAAGCAAAAACGCACCGGCCCCGTATACCTCCCAACTCTCGGAACTAAAATTCTTTTGGGGGTCGGCACCGATTGGCTGAACCCATCCCACCCTGCCTTCAGTGGAAACCAGTGTATTCAATCCTTCCCAGGCCTTTTGTACTACAGGAAGATATTTTTCTTTGTTCAATATACCGTTATTAATTCCCCAACCTAAGGCATAACAGAAAAATCCGGAGCCACTTCCTTCACCACCAGGGTAAGAAGCGGGATCAAGTAAACTTGCCCGCCATAGTCCATCGGCTTGTTGAAGCGATGCGATTTTTTCAGCCATCTGACGATAAATCGTGACGTAATATTCCCTGTTTTGGTAATTCTTTGGCAGTTCGTCGAGCAGGCGCACAAGGCCTCCCATTACCCAGCCATTTCCCCTCGACCAGAAGACAAGTTTGCCGTTCTTTTCGCGTTTACCTTCACCCTGTTGGTTAACAAGGTAGCTTGCATCACGGGCGAAGAGATGTTCGTCTTTATTATAAAGAAGATCATAGGTTTGGCGGAAGAGCGAGTCGTTAAAAGCAAAATAGGATGGATCTTTTAAAGTAACACCTAATTTGATGAGAGTTGGAGGCGCCATAAACAATGCATCACACCACCACCAGGTTATTCCATGCACTCTTACCTCCCGGCCAGGAACACTGCGAACTTTTTGCACTGTATCTATCGTAGCCTGTATCATTGCACGGTCCTTTTTTTGCCGGTACATATCAATGTAAGTTTGACTAATTGCAATATCATCTGCGTGATCGTAACGTGCACCAGGTTTCCAACCTGTTCGTTGGCCAAGAGCAAAGAGAGAGTCTCTTATGGTCTTTGATTTGGTAGTTTTGTAAGCGGCTACTACTCCTGCATAAAAAGCTCCATTAGTCCAGTCTGTAGGAAGGTGTTTTGGATTTTTAAGTTGCCAGTCAGTTACCCTAAGCATCGTCTTTTTAATGTAATCACGTTTGAAAACATCATTACCCTGACTTTGACACAAGACCTTTGAGTTAATTAACAACAGCAGAAACAGGCAGACAAAACAAGAATAAAAATTATTAGAGCTTAGAGAAGAGTGTGTTACTTGTTTTTTCATATTAGTAAGTTCGTTTTGACGCGATAAAAAAAGTTGCAGCTTTTAAATTAAAGGAACATTTAAAATACTTTACAGCTTTACATTTTGCAGATAAAATTCTTAACCTGGTAATTTAATAGTTACTCCTGCATTAGTAGATGGCAAAATAGCAAATTCGCCTCACTTATAAGTTATCTATATTATAGTAACTCTTGAGGTATTACTTTTATTCAAGTGGAGGCTTTGGTTGTATTTGTATACTCCAACGGTCATAAATGTTTTTTCCTACGGTAATGGTATGATGCGAGGTAATTATTCTTCTCCTGTATATTAACCAGGAAGGCTATCACGTTATTAAAAAATTTGCTGAGGGTAATTGTGAGTGCTCAATTTGTCGCGCTGTTAATCTTTACCTTTTTTTAGATCAGAACTATCTGCCTTTTCTTTCAGATGAGCAGAAATTCAATTGATAAAATTTATAAAGGTTGATATTGGTTGGGGAATAGCTTCTGTACCACCTGTTATAACTTATTTTATGCTCGTTTAATTTTTAGCTTGCTGCCCATTCGTTTTATTGTGCATCTGCATCATTTTATCCATACAGGGTTTCATAATTGGGTCCATACTCATCATTTTCATCATATCCCTGCCTTGTGTAAAACCCCAATGCTCTACAGCTTTACCATCTTTTATTTTAACAAGGTCAATGCCTGTCATGTCCATTTCTGTACCTGCAGGTATTCCCATAGATGCATCATTAGTGGTTCCCCTCATACGAACATAAGCAAAATGATAATCGCCGGATGTTGCTTCAGCTATTGATTCCATTTTTAGATTTTTTACCCGGTTGTGCATTTGACTGAACATTCTTTTAAGCGTATCAATTCCTTTAATATCCCCCATATCGCCATGGTCAATAATATCTTTATCAATTATACTATCAAGCCTGCTTACATCCCCGGTTTCCATAGCCCGGTAAACTTCTTTGTTATTGGCTATGTTCTTTTCATTATTAGAATGAGTGTTGCTTGTTTCTGCTGTATCGTTATCCTTACACGAAACAAAAAAACAAAGGATCGCTGTTGCAATTGAAAATAGAAACTTTTTCATTTTGATCCCTATACAGTGTATCCAGTTATAAAAGTCGGGATCCCTCTTTTTCAAACGATGCTTTAAAATCACAATCGGATTTTTATATTTAGCGGGAACTTGCGTGCATCTTCAGGGTTTGCTCCCAAACTTCGAGGTTTTAAAGGCCGGGTATGTTCCGGAAACTGCTGGCTTCTTTCATGCCACAGAATCCTGGAAAGAAGCAAAAGTTGCCGCTAAAAACAAGTTATCAAAACAATAAGGTTTTTTAAACTGCAGTTAATACGTAGTATTCTTACCAAAACATCTCTTGACGTTTTACCTGTAAATAATTAGAAGTTCTACTACAAAAAACGTATTATTTGAACCCTAAAGAAAGGGTACTTCTGCCTACTATTTACTTTGCCTCTACCGTTAACTTTGAAAAAGTATCAGTTACAATACAGATTATACAATATCCTTTTAAACCATTAATTACTTTTTACCATGATAGGTTTTGTTCTTGCTTTTTTTATTTTCCTGTGGGTTTCATTACTTATTACTCTCTTCTACATCAGCTATTCTAATTCGATTGCCTCAAAAAAACCTACAGAGACTTTAGCAGACTCTTCTTTTTTAAATTTCAATTATAATTAATCAATTGTATTGAATTTAAGGAGTAATCTTATATCGAAGTAACTTTTGTGTTCATCTAAAAGCATTAGTGCACTTAATCGTTTAGAGTTGAAACTAAGAGGCCCTCTCAAACGTAAGAGATAGACAATTTTTATTGGTATCCCGATGGAACTATAGATGTTAGCTATTCTCAACACCTACAGTTGTAGTGAGACCGTCTCTTTTTACCTGCTCTTTGTTTTACTTCGCTGTCAGCAATTACAAATTACATTAAGTAAACACAATGCTTAATTATTGCAGAAATAGGAAAGTCTCTTCGTGACCTCCTGGAGCTAAAAAAGCGAGCAAAGATTCTGGTTGAAACGGTACAACGTTTACTCAACACCTTGAGATAAGAGAATTAAAAAATAGCTTCCCATGCTAACGCTTGAAAGAAGATTTTCCAGGGCTTAGTCAGGAATATCTACTTCGGTTACTACGTAGTATTATTCCTACAATTTCGCTTCAAGTTCCCGTTAAAAGATTAGAAATCTTACTACAAAAAATGTATTAATACAGATAAGAAAAAAGGGCATTTATGCCCGACATTTACAATTGCTCTATCTCTACCTTTGAACAACAATAAGCACGGATTATCCAATATCTTGAATTTCCTATCCAATATTTCGATTCAACCATTTATTACTTTTTATCAGCATTCGTGCATTTAATCGTTAGGTGTCTAAACTAAAAGGCTGCGTTCTTACGTGGCCTTTTTTAATAGTTTCTTTCTTTAACTACATGAGCTGAAATAAAATAAATAGTATAGGCAATAAGATTATTAGAAAGTAATAAAGTGTAGACCGTTTTATGAGGACAGCCGCATTTGTTCAACCCCTTATAACTTTAAAACTAATAAAACTTAAAAGAACGGCAGCATAGAGATGTCCCCTCACTTTAATTTCAATTTTAAAGAAAAGCTGTTTGAAGGTAGATTGCTTGTTCAATTAAGACCGTTGCATGTTTTGGGTTTTATACGGACTTTACAGTCTTCTAAAATCCTCTCAAATCTGTTAGTAATATTTTTCAGGACATAATTAGGCTCAGCGGGGTGTTAAAAGAGATGTAGACACCCGTAGGGACACCAATAACAAACAAAAAATAATTAAAGTAAACAGGGTTAGTAATTCCTTCTGCTGTAAATTATCGTCATTAACAATTTCTAATCTTAGTATATTTTTTCAGTCAACTGCTATGTATAAATTAAAAAATCGCCCTTGTATTTACTTAGGTTAGCTTTTATTGTATAATAATATTTTATTCCCTTTATTGCTTGCATCAGCAACATCCGTTATCATTAAGAATTTCTGTTACTTTTATCTCATAATTTTTATGTCTAACTTAACTTCTGCCCACATTGAAAAAACTTTTATCTCTCCTAACATTATTGATTTTATTTTTCCCCTCTTTTGGCCAGATTAATTTAAAACCCACGATAAGAGTTTTATTTATTCCCCTTGATGACAGGCCTGCATGCCTGCAGTTTACACAGCAAATCGGTATGATTGGTAACGCCGATGTGGTTACACCACCAACAGAACTACTGGGAAGATTTACAACTGCAGGACAATCTGATAAGATTATTGCCTGGATAAAACAGCAAGACCTGCAATCTTTTAATGTAGCAATTATTTCGCTTGATATGCTTGTTTACGGCGGACTTGTTGCATCGAGGGTACATGATGTTGAAAATGAACAGGCATTACAGCGTGTGGAGGTGATGCGTGAGATACGGAAAAAAGCTCCTATGGTTCGTGTATATGTACAAAATGTTATCATGCGACTGGCGCCAACAGCCGATGGAAAGAACGCAGCATACAGGGCTGATCTTGCTAAATGGGCAGAGGTATCTGTTAAGAAGGATAATGAGTCTAAGGCTGAAACTGTAGTATTGGAAACAAAAATTCCTGCTGAAGCTTTAGCAGATTATAAGAGGGCAAGACAACGTAATTTATCCATTAATTTAAAAGCTATAGATTTTGTTCGTTCGGGTATTATCGACTACCTGATCTTATCGCAGGATGATGCAAAGCCGGTGGGTATTCATGTAGCTGACCGGGTAAAACTTGTTGATGAAACCAGGCGATTGGGATTGACTGATAAAATTACTGTGCAACCGGGTGCGGATGAGGTGTCTATGCTTTTGTTGGCAAGGGCATTAAATCATTATTATAAAATTTTACCTAAGATCAAACCGGTTTATTCATCTCCCATTGCTGCAAATACTGTTATGCCTTTTGAGGATAAGCCTTTGAATGAAACGGTTAGTTATCATATTAAAGCAACCGGGTCGCAGGAGGTGCAGGATGAGAATAATGCTGATTTACTTTTTTATGTTTTTGCATCGAGAAATGATGCAGGCAGGGCAGCAGGTTTTGCGGCAGAAATCGAAGATAAGGTTAGGCACGGCAAAAGGGTTATGGTTGCCGATATTGATCCGGTAGGTAACATTCAGGGGGGGGATTCTGCTTTTGCAAGTGAATTGGGCAGAAGGAGATTATTTCCAGAGCTTAATAGTTATGCTTCCTGGAACACTGCTGCAAATACCATTGGTACCACACTTCCGCAAGGAATTATTTTTAATATAGCTGAACACAAGCTTTTAAAAAATAAAGCCCTTGCTGATCGTATTTGGACCGCGCAGAACTGGTTCACTTTTCATCGTGTTTTAGACGATTATTATTTTCATGGTTTGCAACGCAGACGTATCAACAAATATTTTTTGCAGGAAGGCCTAAGTTCAAAAACATTGGATACAAAAGCAAATGAAGATGTTGAGAATTATGCTAAACAATTGCTCTCAAAATCGTTTAATGAGTTAAGCAATATTTATTCTCATAAAATGGCAAACAGCAGGCAACAGCATGTACAGTGTTCAAAGCCTTCTAACATGAGCTTCAAACTTCCCTGGAACAGAACGTTTGAAGCTGAGATAAACTTTGACATGACTTGCAATAGTAAATAGTCTGCTACAAAATTATTAATCAGTTTTTGACCTTCCGAAGATGGCTATTTTTTCTGCACCCGTCATAACATTAACAGGAGTAACAACAAGTGGGTTGCATCGCTGCAATATTTTTATAGATGAACATATCGGTACAAGCTTGAAGTACGAGGTTTACCTTTAGAAATCAGTTTTAGATTTTCGATTTTTTACTTTTTCCTCTCTCATCTTTCTCTTGGCTTACCTACTCCGGCCACCTGGTTTCAACCCCTTGCTTACGTATAAAGTTTTGAAAATCTTTAAGCAGGTTTTGCTTTTCACGTACTTCTCTTGGAATGACTTTATTATTAATGGAGTAGGCGGTTAATAGCCCAACAGCTTCACCGATACTCCATTCTACAGGGTGCAAACGATAGCATCCATTGGTGATATGTGTAGTGCCAATATTTTTATTAGCAGGTAGCAGGTTATCCATGCGTTGCGGAAGCAATGCCCCTAACGGAATTTGGAAAGGCAGAGAGTCAAAATCAATATAATTATTCCCTTTTGTGCTTGGATGCAGATCAATATGATAACTTCCGACACCTGCGCTATCATAAAAATCAGCGCATTTTTTTGCTGCTTCCCTGCCATATACCTGCGCCCTGTTTGCTACACCTACATGTTCTTCTTTCACTGTAAATAGAGCTTTTATTCTACGTGCTTCCCGGATGTAAGGATACTTTGCCAAACCATCTTCAGTTCCCATAATGTCTCTTCGCAGGCGCAAGCCTTGCCATCCATAACCGCCCTCTGGCCGTGGCGCTTCTGTTTGTAACCAATACAATAATGATAAGCTTAATTGTTTAGCTCTATCAACATGATGTTTAAATTCTTTTTCTGTTGCGCCGATAAGATTACCTAAAGTATAATCATTTTGAGGCCAGTTAACACTGCTGATATCTCCTGCATAACTGCCCTGTTGAAAATTGTTTTTATTAAGGATGCGCCTATAGTTCCATAAGTTTAGAGAATCACCTGTTTTTATTCCTTCGGGATGAAAGCCTAATGCTGTTGGTACAAGTGTAGATGGTTTAGGGTATAGAAGCTGCAGTAATTTGCCTGGCCAGGCAGGAGACATTTTAGGAATGTAATTGCTCCAAAAGTTATATTCGGCAGGTTTATCAATTGTATTGTTAGTGCCGGGCAGATAGTCCATAGCGAAGCAAACGGTGAAGGCCTGATGGTTATCCGGGTCACCAACTTCAGGTACATGTAATTCGCCGGTTTCTTTTTTTGATTCCGTTCCTGTAACAAACTCAGTTTTTGTTAAGGGCAGCAATTCGCCTAATTCTGTAGCATCTGCAAAATAAGGAGCTGATAGTATCACTTCCTTTCCGCTTCTTTTACTAATTGCCTTCAGCGCTTTACTTTGCTGCCTGTTACATCGGCTGCAACTATTTTATGTTCCAGTAACAGCGTTAGTTTTCCATTGCTCATATAC
>MWYU01000508.1 GCA_002050375.1 Chitinophagales bacterium 62-2 | reverse complement strand
GGTTAACACTAAGGTGTCTCACCTCACTGCTATTAAAAATGCTTAACAAAACTACAGACAATACAATCCCTATCACTCCACCTAAAAAGGTAAGAATAATATTTTCAACAATAAACTGCAGAACAAGCGTACGTGATGAAGCGCCGAAAGCCTTGCGTACACCAATCTCAGAAGACCTTTCCATAATTCGGCTGATATTTATATTTACCAGGTTAAGTGTAGGCAAAAGCAAAAACAAAAACACGAAAATCGAAATGACCATGTAGAAAGTTCCGAGTCCGGAATCTTTGCCCTGACCAAATATAGTACGCATATAGCCTACAAAATAGTTATCGGCAAATGTGTACATCTTATTATATTCTTTACCGGGCAAGGGAATCTTAGAAGCCATTTGCTGGTATTCCTCTTTTATCTTCTCAAGATCGTTTTTTGAATCAGCCAATAGTATCGCGGTAAAGTTTCCCATCAGGGATTTATCTGCGGCAACATTAGATTTCGCTGCAGTATATGGAATATACATTTTCGCATAAACGTGCGGTAGCGTAGCCGGAACATCCTTCACCACTCCGATCACACGGTATTCAACATTATCTGCTTCAATATATTTCCCGGCCACCTGCTCACCTTTACCAAAATATTTATCTCTTGCATCCTCTGATATCACAGCCACTCTTTCGCCTTTTTCTATCTGTTGCTTGTTATAGGGTTTACCTTCTACAAAATCATATTCCAACGCCTCCCAATATTGATCATTCGTGTATTTATAATTGATCGGCAATTTTTTGTTGTTTACATAGGTGTACGTGCGCCTGGAAATTGAAGAGATTGCAATCTTTGAAGGCGTTTTCAGTTTGGATACATAATGGTCTAAAAAATAAAAGCTGGGAGGACTTGTTATGTTCCAATCTTTTTCATTTTGTAGTATGATTCTATTAATGTATAAAGAACGATCCCGATTAGTATCCGGATAACGCGAACCAAACAGGTGGTCAAAGAATGCAGCAACAATGATGAGAATTGTCAGTGTAAAGCTTATACCAAACAGGCTTATGAAGGTGAAGAACTTCCTTCGCTTTAAAACTGCAATGGCTATTTTGAAATAATTTTTAAGCATGTTTTTTAATTATTAGTTATGAGTTTAGAGTTATGAGCTTGGGTTACTTATTCGTTATTGCGAGGAACGAAGCAATCTGCTGCTTTCATTTAAGCTGTTACTATTCAATCATCAGATTGCTTCGTCGTTCCTCCTCGCAATGACGATGTTTCTACAAGACCTGCGAACCATCAAACAACCTTACTAACCGGTGTGTTTTCTTCGCCATATTTTCATCGTGTGTTACCATGATAATCGTTGTTCTATCTCTCTTATTTAATTCAAGAAGAATTTCCATGATCTCATTTCCCATGGCGCTGTCGAGGTTCCCTGTAGGTTCATCTGCGAGTATAATTTCCGGCGCTCCAACAATAGCTCTTGCTATAGCGACACGTTGTTTTTGTCCACCAGATAGCTGTGTAGGGAAGTGTTTCATCCTGTTACTAAGCCCAACTTTTTCTAATGCTAAAGAGGCAAGTTCTCTTCTTTCTTTACCTGTTGACTTTCTATACAACAAAGGAAGTTCTACATTGTCCAGAACCGTCAAATCATTGATGAGATGATAGCTTTGAAATATGAAGCCAAGCTTTTTATTCCTGAATTGCGCAAGTTGTTTATCAGATAACTTTTCAGTTGTTTGTCCGTCAATCTGAATGTTTCCTTTAGTAGGTTTATCCAATAGTCCCATAATGTTGAGCAAAGTACTTTTACCGCACCCTGACGGACCCATAACAGATAAAATTTCACCTTTATTAATATTGAGACTAATGTTGTTAATGGCTAAAGTCTCAACAGTATCAGTACGGTAAACTTTTTCAATGTTTTGTAAACGGATCATAGGTTGGTTTTTGGAATTGTTTGTATGGTTTTGAGAACCATCAACACCTAAAGCTTCAGGGGTTTCAGTAGTATTAAGCATGATTTTACTTGTTTAAATTTTTATTTGTAGTATATTTTTTGGTTCCCTTCAAAGTCGTATAACGATAAGTACCGAAGCTGGTAATAGGCTCTCCAAAAATCCCTTAGCGCATAAATGTAATCCCGCTTAGCCTGATCGTTCTCCTGGAAGGCAATACTGAGATCAGTGATGCTAAGGTTACCTAACACGTATCTTTCTTTGGCTATCTGGTATTTTTCTGATGCTATACTGTCGGCCTTTGCAGTTAGCAACAATTGATCTTTCATCAACTCAAACAACGTAACCTGTGTATAAATCTCCTGGGTAAAATTTTGCTTATCCTGCTCTACGGCATATTCCGTAAATTGTTTATTGGCTTCCGCTGTTTTCATTCTCGACTTTGATCTTCCCCAATCTAAAATCGGTATGTCAAATTCCAGTTGAATTGCCTGTTGATTAAGTGGTGATTCATATACTTTACCAAGGCTTCTTGCACTTTTGGAGAAACCCAACCTTGCCGTTAATGTTGCATTCAAACCATTGTCACCTTTAGCTTTGGCCACGTCTCTTTTGGCTTCAGAAACCCGTCGCATAAAACCTATTGCATCCGACCTGTTTTCGTATGCTTCGGCCACCACCTTTGCTGTATCTACAAACATGTTAATACTTGCCATCGGTAACGATAATGAAATTTTATCGGTGCTTTGCAATCCAATGTAAGAGCGCAGATTTAACGTTGCAATCTCCTTATCCCGCTTAGCTATACCCACTGCTTTTTGGGCTTTCAATTGTTCGAGCTGCAGTTGCAATATTTCATTTCTCGACACCTTGCCCATATCAAATTTCTCATTAGCAATGCGGAGAATATTTTGCGTGTTTATAAAGTTGGTTTCAGCAATTTGCAAGTTTACCTGTGCGAGCAGGAGATCGAAAAAATAATTGTTCGCTTTTATAGAAATCTGCTCAAGAGATTCTATGTATGCCTGCTTACTTTCATTATACTTCAACGGCTCAATCTTCTGATCCCACTTTAATGGATTGTATCTCCATAAAGGCTGGGCATACCCGAGTGCATAAGGAACACCATTATACAAAATGGTTTGCCTGTCGAAATCATCAAATCGTTGTAATTGAGTGGTACCGAATATCGTTCCGCCTGTTTGCGCAATACTTTGGCTAAGGGCAAGATTCAAAGCAGAGTTATTATACTTTACCGGTTGAAATTCTATAGTTCCGTTGGGCTGTAATACTTCTCTAAATGTTTTACTATAGCCCGGCAGGTTACCGTACAATGATAATTGCGGCTGGTAGTTCGACTTGTAAGTTTTCCACTCCCAAAACCTTGTTTCCTTAAGCGTAGTTGCCTGTTTTGAAGCTATTGATTTTGCTTTGGCCATTTCCACAACCTGCCGCAAATTCAATCTCATTGTATCATTAGCCTGGCAATATCCTTGCAAACAACAAATCATTAGGATGAATGTTATAAGCAGAAGCTTTAGTGTCATTTTTTCCTGTGTTATTAATGATGATCTCTTTTGAATTTTTGTACTGGCCCATGTCGGAAGTAATGATGATATCACCGGGCTTTACATTGTCTTTGATCTGTATATAATCAAAGTTGCTCATGCCAATATTTACTGTTCTTTTTGCAGCTTTACCATTGCTTACTACAAATATGTCTTGCGTAGCCCCTCCTTTAAATGCAGGTCCGTTTTGTACCCTCATTATGTTATTCTGATTGGAGGTAACAAGAAATACATCAACCTTCATATTTGGGCGCAGGAGTTTATTATTCCTTTCATTTAAACTGACACCAAATGAAACAATGCCGTTTTGAACAGAGGGATTTATGTTAGCAACTGCGCCCCGAATAGTGGAATCATTTATCCTGATGATAGCCTGCATTCCTACACGCACCTTGTCAAGATAAGTATCAGAAATATTGCCGGTAATTTTAAAACTACCGAGGTCTGCAATTCGTGCCAGCGCCTCTCCCTGGGTAATACTTGATCCGATATTTTTATTTACCCATGTAACTACTCCATCCCGGCTTGCATTAATATTTGCTTGTTGAAGTTTACGGCCTAACTCGCGCAAATCACTTTCCTGTATAGCTGCAGCAATTTGAGACTCCCTTATATCTACCCGCATTGTTTGCTGCTTATTTTTGATCTCGTTCTCTAATTGCTTTTTTTCAAGCCCAGCTACCTTTAACGCAAGTTCGGCCTGTTCAATTGATTCCCTTGTTCCGCCACCGGCCTTATATAAGCGCTTTGCATCTTCAACTGAAGCCTGCAGGCTGTTGATGCGTAGCTGCTTAATGTCGTTGTTCGATTTTATGTCGAAAAAACTTTTGTTCAGTTCCAGCTTTAATTTATCAATGCTGTTACGCTTCGACTCTAACTGGAACTTCAGTTTCTCATATTCAGCCTGTGTTGCTTCTTTATCTAAGGAAAGAATTGGTTGTCCGGCTTTCACTTTAGTTCCGGCATCCAACAGCACATCTTTAATAGAAGCATTAATAGGACTTGTAATTACCTGTTCAAATTCAGGTATCATTTCGCCGGAAGCATTCAGAGTATTTTCAATGTTTCCAACTTCAACAATTGATGTCGTTATTTCAGAACTATCAATTGAGGATTTAATACTTGAACGCAAAAACCAGATGGCTGCAACTAAAGCAATAACAACAATGACTGATAATAGGATAGCTTTATTTCTTCTTGCTGAAACCACTTCGTTTGAAATAACCGTATCCATGCGGAAAACTATTTGACTACAATGTTTCAAGCAAGGTGCCAATGTTAAATACCTGAAAAAGAAGTAGTTATTACGAAATAAATTTTAAAAAATGTTCGGTATCGGACAATTTGATTGAAAGCGAAAAAAAGGAGTTGCTATTAAATCAAGACTATAGTTGAGGTGCATAACCGGGAGATAGGAAGCTGGCAATTAAATTGATTATAAACCTTTTAATAATCTTATTGAAGTAAACAACAAACGTTCAAAACTTAATCAACCTATCTCTATGGAATATATTCGACTTGGAAATACCGGGCTAAAAGTATCGCGCATCTGCCTTGGTTGTATGACCTATGGAACATCCACCGAACGGTGGCCGTGGGCATTGAACGAAGAACAAAGCAGACCTTTTATTAAAAAAGCATTGGAGTTAGGCATCAACTTTTTTGATACTGCCGATGTTTATTCGAACGGCCTGAGCGAAGAAGTTACTGGCAGAGCTCTTAAAGACTTCACCGGCCGCCAACACGTAGTTATTGCAACGAAGGTGCATGGTCCAATGGGACCGGGACCTAATGATAAAGGCTTGTCGAGAAAACATATCATGGACTCTATTGATGCGAGCCTTAAACGTTTGGGTACAGACTACATTGATCTTTACCAGATACACCGATGGGATTATGAAACACCTATTGAAGAAACACTGGAGGCATTGCACGACATAGTTAAAATGGGTAAAACCCGTTATATAGGTGCCTCAAGTATGTTTGCGTGGCAGTTTGCACAGGCACTGTATACTTCCGACCTTCATGGCTGGACTCGTTTTGTAAGCATGCAACCACAATACAACCTTGTTTACCGCGAGGAAGAACGTGAGATGCTGCCATTATGCAAAGACCAGAATATTGCAGTTATTCCGTGGTCGCCTTTAGCGAGGGGGTTGCTTACAGGTAAGCGTACAAAAGGCGGTGGTGAAACTGAACGGGCACGAACTGATGCTTTCGGTAAATCTATTTATACCCGCGACGATGACTTCAATATCTCAAACCTTGTAAACGAATTGGCTCAGGAAAAAGGTGTACCTAATGCGCAGATAGCATTAGCATGGCTTCTCTCGAAATCCATTATTACTGCGCCAATAATAGGGGCAAGCAAACCCGGCCATTTGGAAGATGCAGCAGGGGCGCTTTCAGTTAAATTATCCGAAGATGAGATTAAAAAGCTGGAAGACCTTTATGGACCTCATCCTGTTCTTGGGCATTCATAACAAAACGTACTGTAATTGAATCTCACAGGAGGAATCCTTTAATATAAAAGTTTTAAATAAAAGGACAAGTACCTTTTAGTGTGGTTTCCAATCAGGTAACTGAAGGCGTTGAATTTACATTAAACAATTCGGGTTATAAATTGCTTGGCCAAAAGAAATTTAATGAAGCTATTGAGGTATTTAAGCTTAATGTAAAACTTTATCCCAATTCCTCAAATACATACGACAGTTTGGGAGAAGCGTATGCCGCAGCAGGCGATAAAAAACTTGCAATAGAAAATTATGAAAAGTCAATTAAGCTTGATGGCAAAAATGAAGAAGGAAAAAAAATCCTCGAAAAGCTCAAAGCAAATTAATATTAAGATTGAGCGGTTTTTTTAGAGAATCTTTACAGATGGAGACGCTAGAGGTATTTATAGATGGCCTGCTATAGCATCACGGCCAGGTATAATCTAAGTACCGAACATCAAATAATTGTTCGTTCTGCCTCACCTTACTGCACCCAATCACTTACATTATTATTCCTGTCAACAGCAGAAATAATAATCTTATCATTTGGCCTTTGCAGGGGAAGAACACCCTGCAAAGGCGACAAATTTACCTGTACTTTCCTATTTGGTTTTAGTTTCGAACTTACTTAAGGTATAGGTCCATTTCTACACGTCTGTTTTGTGCTCTTCCTGCTGCTGTTTTATTAGTAGCAACCGGCTTTTTCTCACCATAACCTGTTGCATCTAATCGTGTTTCAGGTACGCCCTTGCTGGAGAGGTAACCTTTTACCGCATCTACACGTGCCTGTGACAATGTTTGGTTACTTGCATCACTACCTACATTATCAGTATGACCACCAAGTCTTAGGTTATAATCAGGATACTCATTGATGATGTCTACTACTTCAGCCAATTTAGGGAAGGACGCAGGTTTCAGGGTAGCTTTACCAGTCTCGAAGAAGATACCCCGTGTTGCAAACCTCAATCTCTTTTTTACTTCTTCTTTCACTACAGGACAACCGTTGGCTGTACCTGGTCCCGGAGTGTTAGGACACCTGTCAAGGTTATCTGGTATACCATCATTATCTGTATCTCTTGGACATCCGCTTTCATTCACCGGTGTGCCGGCTGCAGTGTTAGGACATTTATCCAGGTGATCAGGCACCCCATCAGCATCAGCATCCGGAGGACAACCATTAGCATCTACGGCAAGACCTGCCGGAGTGTTAGGACATTTATCTATGTTATCCGGAACCTTATCCCCATCGCTGTCCATGGGACAACCCGATGCATCTACAGGAGTTCCGGCTGGGGTATTAGGACACTTATCCTGTGCATCCTCAACACCATCACCATCAGTATCAGGGCAACCGTTAAATCTTGGTAAGCCTGCAACTGTAGGACATTTATCATCATTATCAGATACGCCGTCACCATCTGTATCAGGGCAACCAGCCATAGCTGCTGTACCTGCTACCTGCGGACATTTATCCTGGTAGTCAGCCACGCCATCCGCGTCGCTATCTATTGGGCAACCATCTTTATTTACCGTTACCTCTCCCGGAGTATTAGGACACTTATCTCTCCTGTCGGGCACCCCGTCTTTATCCGTATCTGTTCCTTTGCTCAGTGCGAATACAATGCCTGCGCTGTGCTGGAGGTACCAGTCAGATCTTCCGGTTGACTGGTTATCCCATCCGTCAAAGTAGGGAACGTTATAGATCGCTGCATACTCAAGGCTCACCGTTTCAGAAAGCCTCAGGCGACCACCTGCACCAAAGGCAAGGTTAGTTATTGTTTTGCCCTCTGTTATCAATCGACCTCTTCGGTTATTGAAATATTGATAAGAACGTATGTGGGTGATGCCACCGCCACCAAGCAGGAAGGGAGCTATCACCGCATTTTCTTTTAATATATAGCCGTTGTCGAACTTGTATTTCAGCATGCCATTGCCTACAATAAATCTTGCGGCTACACCACGCGATTTATCACCGGTCTGGTATTGCAGCCTGTTGTAGGTTCCCATAGCCACCAAGTCTAATGAGGGATTGAGGTATAACCGCAGAGATCCACCACCACCCACTCGCAACGATTTAAAATTAAATACATCCCACTCGTTAGGATTAAGATCTCCGAGGTATTCAGTAGCTGTAAGGTGGAGCCCCGCTGATACCTGTGCTTTTACAGAAATAAAGGAAGTAAATAGTATCAATAATAGAATTGTAAATTTTTTCATACACTTGGTAATTTATTTGGGATAGTAGATGTAAAGTTAAGCTTTGGCTGCTTAACTTGTTGTTTACAGATCTAAGAATATTAGTTTAGGTTCCCTGTTGGTGTAAAAGAATAGCGGTAAAAAAGTGGGAATTTGGGTATCTGGCAATAGTATATGTTTCATCAATCATTGCAGCACTCTTGTATAGGCAGAATATTTGGGCGAAATTCCGGAAGTAAAGAATATCTGCAACGGCTTTGTTCCTGTGCATTATGAAGAATTGAAGTGAACCGTGTTTTGTGCACCATGTTTGGGGTACCCGGATATTACACAATGCCAGGCAAGGAGAGTCGGCAGGAGAAAAGTCTTATTTGTTAGCGGCTGTTTTTTCAAGAACTCATTTTAATATCCTTTAAACTAACGCAGTAGAGAAAGCAATTATATTTAATACCCTTCTTAAAGATTTAATCTATTGTAAATTTGCTTGTTATCGTGCTATTT
>MWYU01000751.1 GCA_002050375.1 Chitinophagales bacterium 62-2 | reverse complement strand
GAGTTGTACGGGTTGAGTGAGGAGGAGATTGGGATTGTAGAGGGGAGGTAAAAAACCCAACTCACCGTAGAATGCCAGTTACTCTCCCAACTATCTTCAGAATGTTCGCTGCTTCGCCTTTGTTGGGTGTTCTGCACCAACAAATACTACTTAATCCTGCTAATGTGTTTTCGCAGCTGTTGGTCTTCCTCGCAGCCGCGCCGTTCGTATCATCAACGGCACCTTAGCGCGAACAAAAGGGTTAGCTTCTGTTGTTGGTGAAGAACAGACACAACTACTACCACCCACGGCCTAAAGCTTACTTATTGTGTCAGTCCAATCTCGAAACTATAAGTATTTTGTAAGCCCGGCGAACTTCTGGTTCAAACAGCACAGCGGTTTATTTTTGTGTCCAATAATCAATTACTAACACTTTGTCAAGATGTGGTGTAAGCACATCTACAAAGGCTTTATGAGCAGGATGGGGAAGGTATTCCTGGCGGTCTTTTTCTGTTTTAAAAGTCACAAAAAAACAATGTGTAAAACCTTGATTGATATTTTCGGGACTATTGTTTGTGCCCCATTCAAATCCTTTCACCGCTTTTATTTTAGAAGGTAAATCCCGAAAAGCGTCTTCTACTTTTTTTATATCTGCAGGTGTACTTGCATCTTTAAATTTTAACAGCACTACATGTCTTAGAAGTTTGCCTGTCCCTTGTTTTAAAGTTTGTGCTTGTAAAGCTGGTACAGTTGTAGACAGGATCAATAAAATGGCTAATACTTTTTTCATCCAATTTTTTTTAAGGTACAAGATAGTAAATGTTCTATAGTTTTCAGGTACTGTCGGGTCTCGTTTAAAGGGCTTAGCTTGAGAGCAGGGACCGCTTCGTCTTTAAATATTTTCCGCCTTTGCAATGTTCTTCACCTGCAAATAATACTTTGGCCCTTATTGGTCTTCCCCGGCTAGCTACAGAATACCCGCAGTTCTCCGTATTTTTATATCATCCACTAAATGAAAAACCAGACGTGTCATTGGTATTTGAAAAACTGTCCTCAAACAATAACTAAAGAATAGAGCAGCTTAACCAACGCCGTGCCTATACATATGGAAAGGTAAATAAGCTTGTGTATGAGTTGTATGGGTTGAGTAAGGAGGAGATTGGAATTGTGGAGGGGAGGGGGAGTTCCTAAAAAAGGAATTCGATAATACAAACATTATTTATTAGAGTATCAACTACTCTAAAAGTTCATCTTGCTATTAAATTCGCTACTCAACGTATGATTGCTTATGGAGAAAGGAAAAAAAGAATCGTGGCGCAGCAGACTTCATGGAATAATATATGAATCAAACACAATTGCAGGTAAAGCTTTTGATGTTTCACTACTTATATTAATTGTAGCAAGCATTATAATAGTAATGTTGGATAGCGTTGATAAATGGCACGTGCTGTACGGCAATGCATTTTTTAATTTGGAATGGATATTCACCTTCCTTTTTACTATTGAATATCTTCTCCGTTTAATAAGTATAAAAAAGCCTTTAACCTATGTGGTAAGCTTCTTAGGTATTATTGACCTGTTAGCTATAATACCGAGTTATTTAAGTATATTTTTCGTAGGCGCACACTCACTTTTAGTATTCAGAGCACTACGCCTGTTGAGGATTTTTAGGATATTTAAGCTTACTCATTTTCTTTCTGAAATGCAGTTTTTAGGTGTTGCAATAAAAGGAAGTTTAAGGAAAATCACGATATTCATGTTTATTGTTATATCGCTTGTTATTATACTTGGTTCAGTAATGTACCTGATAGAAAAAGGGCAAAACGGTTTCTCCAGTATCCCTGAAAGTATTTACTGGGCTATTGTTACTATTACCACGGTGGGCTATGGCGACATTTCGCCTGCAACACCCTGGGGCAAATTTGTAGCAAGCATTATTATGCTAATGGGGTATGGCATTATTGCTGTTCCTACGGGTATCGTAACTACAGAAATGGCGTTGGCGGTAAGAAAAAAAGTGCAAAAAAATGAAGTTTGCCCTAAGTGCGGCAAGGAAGGACATGATATAGATGCGAAGCATTGTAAGAATTGCGGAGAACTACTTTAATAATTTTTCCATTGTTAACCAACAGCACCATAGCCCTCCCCTACAATAACCGTGGCTCTCCGTACGCCTTCGATTACGCAGGCAGATGAAAAGTAATACTGCGTCCGGTATTTGAAACTCCTGCTGATGCTTATGCAAATACGCATTGTCTATAAAACATCTACAGTAGCCTATACTTCAGATTAATTTAAAGTGGTAAACAAAAAGTCAAAAACTCTATAACCCTATGGATAAGGCAACCCAAACGATGATTGAAAACCTGTACAAGAACACAGGAAAAACTTTAGAGCAATGGATTGACACCGTTAAAAAGGAAAATTTTTTGAAACACGGAGAAGTGATGAAGTTTCTGAAAGAGCAACATTTACTAACACATGGATTTGCTAATCTTATTGCCCTTAAAGCCAAAGGGTCAGACGCAGGTTCTGTGGAGAACCAGGACGAATTAATGACAAAACAGTATCAAGGGAAAGAACACTTAAAACCCCTTTACCACAGTCTCATTGGCGAAATACCAAAATTCGGAAAAGAACTGGAGATAGCGCCTAAGAATGCCTATGTAAGTTTAAGAAGAAAAAAACAATTTGCCATTTTGCAACCTGCTACAAAAACAAGATTTGAAATTGGGATTAACCTTAAAGGTCAACCGGCGGAAGGTAAATTAGAAGCAATAACATCAGCAAATGCAATGTGTTCTCACAAAATAAATCTAACAGATGTAAAAGACATTGATACGGAAGTAATCGGATGGCTAAAATTGGCATACGACAACGCGGGATAAAAGAAGCTTTAATAGTTCAGGTCTTGCATCTTGAATTCTTTAAAGCGATATTTTATCGGTAATTCAAGACCCTTCCAGATGTGGGTGTCGCCTCCCCTGGTTCTTACACTTCTTAATATTCACTCAATTATTGTCAATACCTTAATCGCTTTGTGCAGAACTTCGCCCCGGCTTGCTAAGTCCGTTTATTTAAAAGCCTTGTCTAAATGAAAAAATTACATCAACAGATCACTTTGTTAGGTCTTATACTATTGTCTGCATTCTCCTTCGGTCAAAAAACTGAAGTTCAATTTTTGTCTGGCAGAGATAAAGACAATACAGTACAGTGGGATTTTATTTGCACCGCCGGTCAAAATAGTGGTAAGTGGACAAAAATACCTGTTCCTTCCAATTGGGAGTTTATGGGTTTTGGCAACTATACTTACGGAAATGAGAAGGAGGATAAGAACGAAGCCGGCCTTTACAAATACAATTTCAGTGTAGCCAGATCATGGGCAAATAAGGAAGTATTTATCGTATTTGATGGATCAATGACCGATACAGAAGTAAAAGTTAACGGGCAGTTAGTTGGTCCTATACATCAAGGTGCTTTTTATCGGTTTAAGTATAACATCTCACCATTTTTAAAACCGGAAGGGGCAAACCTTTTGGAGGTAAAGGTGAACAAAGTTTCTGCAAACCAGCTTGTAAACGAAGCAGAACGGGGAGCGGACTTTTGGGTTTTCGGCGGCATATTCCGCCCCGTGTTTTTAGAAGCTTTTCCAAAGGAACACTTACAACGTGTTGCCATCAATGCCAAAGCTGATGGGTCGGTAGCGATAAACGCATTTCCTTCAAACCTGAAAGGGACGGCAACCATAGTTGCCCAGGTAAAAACAAAGGATGGCAAATCCTTTGGATCACCGTTTCAGGCAACTGTAAAAGCTGGCGACTCTTTGGTTAAATTAATCGGGAGAGTTACTAATCCAAAGCTTTGGTCTGCTGAATTTCCTAATCTCTATAAGATTGACGTGACTTTAAAGAAAGGAGCCGCAACCGTTCATTCTTTAACTGAAACAATTGGTTTCCGTACCGTAGAACTAAGAAAACAGGATGGATTTTATCTGAACGGGAAGAAGATGGTATTTAAGGGAGTAAACCGTGGTTCCTTCTGGCCAACTTCCGGGCGTACCACCAGCAGGGAAGCAAGCATATTGGATGCGAACCTGATTAAGGATATGAACATGAATTCGGTCCGCATGTCGCACTATCCTCCTGATGATCATTTTCTTGAGGTTTGCGATTCTCTTGGTTTACTTATCATTGATGAACTTACAGGATGGCAATTTCCTCCTTACGATACGGAAGTAGGGCGGAAGCTGGTAAAAGAACTTATCGTAAAAGATGAAAATCACCCTTGCGTAGTGCTGTGGGCCAATGGCAACGAGGGCGGTTTCAATTTTGATCTGCTGCCCGATTACCCCAGGCACGATATTCAACAGAGGCCTGTTATTCATCCCTGGTCGAATATTAACGGGATGAATACCAAACATTATATTCCCTGGAATTACGGTATAAACACATTTTTCCAGGGCAAGGATGTGTTTTTCCCTACTGAGTTTCTTCACGGCCTTTACGATGGCGGACACGGCGCGGGCTTAGATGATTACTGGAACCTGATGTTGAGTAACCCTTTATCAGCCGGAGGATTTCTCTGGGATTTCTGCGACCAGGCCGCTGTTCGCACTGACCAAAATGGCCGGCTGGATACCAAAGGAAACTTAGCAGCAGATGGTATTCTCGGTCCCTACCGGGAAAAGGAGGGCAGCTTCTATACAATTAAAGAAATATGGTCGCCTGTATATTTCACTAAAAAAATTATTACGAAAGAGTTTGACGGAAGCTTGCAGGTTGAAAACAGGTACGATTTTACCAATTTAAACAGGTGTACTTTCAAGTGGAAGCTAAAGAAGTTTTCAGGCCTGGGAGCTGGTGATGCAGATTCAGTATCAGGTTCATTGTCCTCGCCGGATGTTGCGCCCCACACCTCCGGAAGTTTACCGGTTTCCTTACCTATAGACTGGAAGAATTTCGACGTATTATATATTACAGCAACTGACTTATATGGCCGTCAACTTAATACATGGTCGTGGCCCATTACAACTCCGGATGAAATGGCTAAAAGAATGCAGCCAAAAAGCACAGGAACAGTAAGTGTGCGCGAAGACACGGGAAGTTTGATTATGAATGCCGGCAATGTTGAAGTGACAATTAATAAAAAAACAGGGTTACTATTGAGCGCAAAAAATAGCAAAGGAACTTTATCTCTGAAAAACGGCCCCGTGCTTCTAATTCCCGGCAGTGGTACAAGTACCGGGAATAACCCGGTGACCGGTAGTTCCGGCCCAGGTAGTGGTGGTACCGGTGGCACTGGCACTGGCGGCATTGGTGCGGCATCTGCAACTGCGGCCGAAACGGTCAATATCGCGCCGCCCACAATCACTCATTCTGATGCCGGAGACAACCATGCTGTTAAGGTTGCCTACGGACAAGATAATCAACGCTATCGATTTACCTGGACTATGACGCCGTCGGGGATTCTACAATTGAGATATCAATATCAGCCACCGAATACACGCGGCGTCGTCCGGACTAACATCGAGATGCTGGGAATAACATTCGATTATCCGGAAGAAAATGTAAGGGGAATACAACTGATTGCAAACGGCCCTTACCATGTTTATAAGAACCGCATGAAGGGAACTACCTTTAATTCATGGAATAAACCATATAACAACGCGGTTACCGGTGAAGTATGGCAGTATCCCGAATTTAAAGGCTATTACAGTAATTTTTATGCAGGAAAACTTCAAACTAAAGAGGGTGATTTTTCGGTATACACAGATACAGAAAACCTTTTCCTTCACCTGTTCAATCCTTCAGTACCAAGAGGTTTAGGCAACGCCAACTCGATGGCGGTGTATCCAAAGTCAGGAGGTATTTCATTTATGCATGGAATAACATCTATAGGTACAAAATCGCAGCGACGAGAAGACCTTGGGCCACAAAGTCAGGACAATATAGTTTTTGCCAATGGCGGAAATGATACAATGCTTGGAACCTTGTACTTTGATTTCAGGTAGCAGAAACCCAGGTAAGTTGGCGGGCGGCTTGCTGTAGCAAGGCTTTCTTTAAGTCGCCACACTCAAAAACCTTTTGCATACGAAATAATGTAGACCAGATGCTGATCTTAAAGGCTAAAGGCAACATATTTATCCCCTGATTTCGATTTCAACTTGCCGCCACCGCACGCAATCACTACGTATTGTTTTCCGTTAACGGCGTAAGTACTGGGTGTTGCATAACCTGCTGCCGGTAATTGCGTTTGCCATAATATTTTCCCGGTTTGCTTATCGATAACTCTAAACTTCTCATCTCTTGTAGCTGCAATAAATATTAACCCACTTGCTGTTACAAGCGGCCCGCCATAATTATCAGTGCCTGTTGCAGGTATGCCTTTATCCATTAGGGCTTTATATTCTCCCAATGGAATCTGCCATTTATGTTCACCGGTATTTAAGTCTATGGCGGTAAGTGTTCCCCATGGTGGTGTGTTTACCGGGTAGTCATTTTTATCGTACCATCGGTTGTAACCGGTGTGCTGGTAGGGAACATTTGTTTGTACGCTTTTACTTCTCCCCTGCCCTACGCTTGAACTTTTATTAAACAAAAAATCAATGATTACTTTTCGCTGTTCATTAGAGATATGAGAAAAAGAAGGCATCATACCTTTTCCTTTTGATAGAATGTTTTGGATAGATTCTTTTGAAAGTCTTTTTTCAACACCCTGCAAGGAAGGGTATGAACCATCACGATTACCTATGCGGTTTTTACCGTGACATGAAGCGCAATACATGTCATATAGTTTAACCCCGGTCAACGGTGTATTGTCAACTGATTTCTTTGCAGGAATCAACGTAGTATAGACAGGCAATTCTTTTGCAGGAACATATAAAATCCCATCAGGATCAGAAGCCGCACCACCCCATTGAGCCCCACCATCACTACCGGGATAAAAGATTGTCATTTCTTTTCCTACCGGTATATAAATACTTCCTGTGCGTGCTCCTCTTAATATTTTTACTAAGGAATCTTTGTCGGCAACAAAGGTGTTGAAATCCTTTTCAGTAAAAGTTTGACGTGTAAAAGGCGCCGGTTTTACCGGGATAGGTTGCGTTGGGCTTGGATATTCTCCCGCTATTCCATCCATTCTAAATTTCTTTTCTTCTATTTTAAAAAGCGGCTCGCCTGTAACGCGGTTAAAAACAAATACAAACCCTTGCTTGGTTATTTGTGCAACAGCATCAATTTTCTTTCCCTTGCTGATTACCGTTACGAGGTTAGGCGGAGCGGGAGGGTCTCTATCCCATATATCATGATGAATAAGTTGGTAATGCCATAAACGTTTTCCTGTAGCTGCATCGAGGGCTAACAAACAACTGGCGTAAAGATTATTGCCCACCCGGTTACCTCCATAAAAATCAAAGGCTGCAGAACCGGTGGGCATATAAACTATCCCCCGTTTACGATCTATTGCCATACCTGCCCAACAATTAGCTCCACCAATATACTTTCTGGGTTCGGGAGACCAGGTGTTATATCCTTCCTCTCCTTTTTCGGGTATGGTTTTAAATGTCCACACTAATTTTCCGGAATGAACATTAAAGGCTCTTATATCACCTAACAACGCTGTTTCTGATTCTGAAACCCTTACCCCTGTTATTATTAGGTTTTTAAAAATAGTATTTGGAGTGTTGGAAACCACATAATCATCACTTCCGGGCCGTTCCAATCCTACCTTCAGGTTGATACGTCCGTTTTCGCCAAAAGTTGATATAGGCTCACCGGTTTCAGCATTTAAAGCATAAAGCCATTTTCCGGCGCCAAAAAAAATCCTTTTAGAATCATTATCTGCATAATAGGTAACACCGCGGCTGGAAGTACCGCCGTTATCGGTAATATTAGTTTTCCATAATTCTTTACCATTGGTTGCGTCAACTGCAAACACTTGTGTATTGGGGCTAACCCCGTAAAGTATTCCGTTAATAATAATTGGATTGCATTGTATTTGCGACCTGTTGCCTTTTATATCTGCTCCTCCGGAAGAATATTCCCACGCAACTTTCAACTTGCTGATATTCTCTTTAGTAATCTGACTAAGGGTGGAGTAATGACTGCGGCTTCCATCACCATAATATTCGCTCCAATTAGCACCTGAAGTCATCTGCGTATTTGTTGATCCAAAATTTCTATAAAGCAGGTAAATGCCAACCAATACGACACCAATTAATAAAATAAGGAGTGTTCTCTTATTGGTTCTTCCAATTTTATCTCTTCCTGAATTCACCATTTTTCTGATACTATTTTTTAAAAGGTCAAATTATAAAACGCCACTGTCGTCATTTAAAATTAGTTTAAGTTTTAGAATAACTTCTGGGTTATCAAGTCTTCAAAAGTGAAAGTTGGGGTCCGCATCAAAAAGCGCGGTACGATTTATATAATCTGCGTTTAATGTAACTTTAAATTATTCTTCAATTGCCTCCACTCCTATCCATATTAGTCTTGCTTTCATGTGTAAGTTTTAGGCAAGATCCTTAAAAACTCCGGATACAATTCATACGTTCTTTACTGCAATAAATCTTAACTTGAAGTAGCTTTACTATCAAAGAGCTTTGGATTTTGAAAAACTTTCTTTTTTTACTGTTGCCTTTCCCATTCTTTTTTCAACTGAAAGCGCAGACTGCTGGTTGCACCTTTAAACAACCGCTTATCACGATTAACTTTGGCACTGGCAACATAGACGATGTAAATACGGATGACCTTTACAACTACAGGCGTGTGTCAAGATCCTGTCCTACAGATGGTCATTACTCATATACTTCCTATACCAGCGACTGCTTCCGGGGCGACTGGTTAACACTGACGGAAGATCATACACCGGGAGATGCAGACGGCAATATGATGCTGGTAAATGCCTCGTATAGTGGCGGCTCGTTTCTAACAACAACGATAAATGGTTTAAAGAGCGGCACTACCTATGAGTTTGGCGTCTGGCTAATGAATGTTTGTAAAATCAGTGAAAAGTGTCCGTTTCCCTTGTTGCCGAGGATTACCATTAAGCTAGAGGCACCGGCAGGAAAAATCGTAGCACAGTTTGGCACCGGCGAGTTAATGCGCCGTGAAGCTCCGCACTGGACACAATACCGGGCTGTTTTTACCACACCCCCTACCGGAACACCCCTGACCCTTACGATGATTGATAGTTCGCCCGGGGGTTGCGGAAACGACTTTGCTTTGGATGATATTACCTTTCGCGAGTGTGTAAAGCAAACACCTATTGTAACTGCCGCACCTAAAGCACCTGCCGTAGTAAAACGGCAACCAGCAATACCAAAGCCCGTAGTAAAAAAACCTGTACAGAAAAAACAAACGCCTGCGCCGTTGAAAAGACAGGCACCGGCCAGCGAAATAGCAAAGCGGGCAACAGATTTACCTGCACCTGTCACTCCTGTGTTAACACCCAAATTAGCGGTGTTTCCTTCGCCGCCCCCTGTGTTAAAAAACAGGGCCAATCCCCTGGTAAAACAAATTGAAATAGAACCCGGCGAAATTAAGCTTGACTTGTACGACAATGGTGAGATAGACGGCGACACCGTGAGCATTTATCATAACAATGCCCTGCTGGTGTCCCATGCCAAACTTTCTCAAAAACCCATAACATTTCACATTACAGTTGATGCTGCACATCCGCATCATGAGTTTATTATGGTTGCAAACAACTTAGGCTCCATTCCACCCAATACTTCCCTGATGGTTATAACGACCCGCACAAAACGCTATGAAGTCTTTATTTCTTCCACAGAACAGAAAAATGCAAAAGTGATTCTTGACCTGAAAGAATAGTTTCTAAATAAGAAAGCCCTGGAACATGATTGAGTGTTCAAAAAAATCTACAGTTTCAGTTGAGGAAATAACTATTATAAAAAAACACACTCTTTGAGGTTAGCCTTTTTTTCAGGGAATAACTTTTTCTATGGTAATAAAAAAAATAATATATGGCTACTTCAGGCGAACATTCATTTGAACAGGAAATAGACAAAAGTAAAAACAGCGAACAGGAGATTACTCCCAAACCCGTTTATGAACGGGATGTGGACAGAGCTGCTAAGAAACTACAGGATAAAGTGGCAATAATTACCGGCGGAGACAGTGGCATTGGAAGGGCTGTGGCTGTGCACTTTGCCCGCGAAGGTGCAGACGTAGTAATTGTTTACCGTAAAGAAAAAGAAGATGCTGAAGAAACTAAAAGTCTTGTTGAAGAAAAAGGACGGCGGGCACTACTAATTGCAACTGATGTTGGCGAAGAAGCTAATTGTAAGAACATTGTTGAGCAAACATTAGCTGAATTTAATCGCTTAGATATTGTAGTTAATAACGCTGCAATACAGGTACCACATCAGGAGCTGCAGGAAATTACGGCAGAACAATGGGAAGAGACTTTTCGCGTAAACATTCATGCGCAGTTTTATTTAACTAAAGCGGCTATCCCACACTTAAAACCAGGAAGTTCAATCATTAACACGACATCAGTAAATGCTTATAAGGGACACCAGACATTGGTTGATTATACTTCTACCAAGGGTGCCATTGTTGGATTTACAAGGTCTATTGCCTTGCAGTTAGCTGAAAAAGGAATAAGAGCAAATGCAGTAGCACCGGGCCCGATATGGACTCCGCTTATCCCATCAACCATGCATAAAGGCATAGAAGAATTTGGAAAAGAAACACCCATGAAAAGAGCCGGTCAGCCTGCAGAAGTTGCACCTTGTTATGTTTTTCTCGCCTCAGAAGACAGCAGTTATATTACAGGACAGTGCCTCCATCCCAATGGCGGCATGGTTTTAAATACTTAAAATAAAAAATTTATTATGAATACAAATTCATCAACAGGCGCTAAACGATCCGTAAATGTAGGAAAGGTTGAACGTATAGCCTCCATACTTGCAGGTGCGGCTTTATTGTATAAAGCATTGAAGGACATATCTGATAATCAAAATAGCTCTTCTTATGGAGAAAGTAACATAGCTACGTCTTATGATCCAACAGACACCTCTTCTTTTGTAAAAGATATCTCTTCGAAGTTAAAAGGAAACGCAGATAAAACTAAAATAGCTATGGCTGTAGCGGGCGTTTATCTCGCCGTTAGGGGTGTAACCGGCCATTGCGATGTTTATAGTCTTGCCAGAAAGAAAAAATTACCCGATACTGTAAAGAACATTAATATAAGAGCAAATGTTACAGTTAATAAACCGAGACACGAAGTGTACTCTTTTTGGCGCAAACTCAGTAACCTGCCATTATTCATGTCGCATTTAAAAAGGGTTGACGTTATAGACGAAAAAAGATCTCATTGGGAAGCAAAAATTCCAGGTGATGTTATAAAATTAGAATGGGATGCAGAGATTGTGAAAGAAATAGAAGGTGAATTGTTGGGATGGAATTCCCTCCCTCATGCATCTATACAAAATGCGGGAAAAGTAGAGTTTAGAGATGCCGATGAAAATGGTACTGAAATAAGGGTTGTTATTACTTACCGCGCTCCTTTTGGAGATGTGGGAGAAGGTATCACTTCCCTCTTTAACCCACTGTTTGAAAAGATGGTTAAAAAAGATGTTAAGAACTTTAAGCGATACATAGAAACGGGAGAAAATGCATTAGTTGAAAGTTAAGAATAACAGAAGAGAGATGTTCAATGATAAGCATGGGCAACAGTAATTACTGTTGTCCATGCTTTATTTTAGGACGCTTGTATAATTTCTTCTAACGCTTCCTTTTGTGCTATAATTCCTTTAAAGACAGCCCCCCGAACTACCGGTGAATAAGGTTAATAAGATGATTTTAAAGCATATTGAACTTAGCTCTTTTTCAATACGTGAATTAAAACAACTTCGTCTGCACATCATCTTCTGTTTTTGTTTCCCATTCCATTTCAAGTGATTTTGAAAAATCTACAAGCTTGTTACCGATAGCTTTCCAACCCATCACTTCTACAAAACCACCAATCTGAATTTTTTGCGACTTCGCCGAAGAACCCCTGCCCGAATGTAGTATCAATACAGGGTCTTCATCGGTGGTCACCGCTTCAATCCTGTTTTCTTTTCCTTCTTTAATGAAATAAAATTTTGTTCTTAACGAACTGGTTTCTATCCTGAAACGCTTTACATTATATTGCTCTTTTTCTGCATCAAGATATACTGCGGTAAGAGGTTTTTCCGCATCAAACCTTTCGATCAATAGAATTCTTTCAGGTTCGAAACGCTGCGTTAGTTCGGTGTCTGTTAATTCATAGTTGCCATCATCATACACTATCAAAATTCTTTCTTCTTCAAAAGTACCCAGGTATTCTCCTTTTTCTTCTATGTTAAGTCTTCCAAACTTACTATCGAACCACAACTTGCGTCCTGAGAGTGTGCTTTTTCCTGCTTCTTTAAACTTTATAGCTTTTATAGAATACTTGGTAACCTGGTTACCCATACTGCTTCGCCCCTTAATATCCAACTCTTCGAAACGAAAATCAAATTCTTTATTCCGCGCAGTAGAGTTTGGACTTAGTATAACTTTCACTACTTCGGCTTCCCCATTTTGATTAACCGTTAAGTAGTGAACCTTACTCTTGTCTGAACCTTTTGTAAGGTCGTAATCTTTATCGCGGGTGATACCAGTAATATTAAAGCGCTTCGCATAACTAATGCCGCTTGCACCATCAACATAAATCATATTGTAAGTAATGCGGTCGTTGTTTTTTTGAAAAACTGCAGCATACATAATGTCTTTACCTACAAATACTTTATCAGTAACACGCACAACTTTCATGCGTCCTGACCTGGTGATAACAATAATGTCATCAAGGTCAGAACACTCCGCTATCAATTCATCCTTTCTTAACCCCGTTCCAATAAAACCTTCTGCCCGGTTCATGTATACTTTCGTATTTGCAATGGCAACCGACTTAGCGGTGATGATGTCGAAAGGTTTTATCTCAGTTTTACGTTCCCTGCCTTTGCCATATTTTTTTAATAGTCCCTCATAATAAGCAACAGCATAATCGGTAAGGTTATTCAGGTTGAAATTTACCTGCGTTATTTCATCTTCAATATTTTGAATTTGATTATTGAGTTCGTCAATGTCTAATCTATAGATCCGCCGAACAGGTTTTTCAGTAAGCTTTAAAACATCTTCACGGGTTACTTCGCGCCTCAGTTTTTTTGTAAACGGAACAAAGGCCTTTTCTATGGCAACTAAAACAATTTCCCAGCTTTCATGTTTTTTTTCGAGCTCTTTGTATATTTTTTCTTCAAAGAAAATTTTCTCCAGAGAAGTGTAGTGCCATTTATCCTGAAGCTCACCAAGCCGTATTTCAAGTTCTTTTTTTAATAGCGCTTTAGTATTTTCAGCAGAAACTTTAAGCAGCTCCGTGACAGTTACAAAGTGCGGCTTTTGATCAATAATAACACATGCATTGGGAGAAATGCTTACTTCACAATCGCTAAAAGCGTATAATGCATCGATGGTTATATCGGTAGAAACACCGGGAGCAAGATCAATGATAATTTCTACATTTTGAGCCGTGGTATCCGTTACTTTTTTTATTTTGATTTTTCCCTGGTCGTTGGCTTTTACAATACTATCGCAGAGGCTGGCAACCGTTACTCCATACGGAAGGTCTTTAATCAACAATGTTTTTTTATCTATTTCCTCGATCTTTGCGCGAACCCTCACCTTGCCACCTCGCTTTCCTTCGTTGTACATTTCTATATCAATCATTCCGCCTGATTGAAAGTCGGGATATATCTCAAACTTTTTTCCTTTAAGATATTTGATAGAAGCTTCAATTAATTCGCAAAAATTATGAGGTAAGATTTTTGTTGACAGACCTACAGCAATTCCGTCTGCTCCCTGAGCCAGCAGCAGCGGAAACTTCATCGGAAGCGTGACAGGCTCGTTCTTGCGGCCATCGTAACTCAATTGCCATTCAGTTGTTTTTGCATTAAAGGCAACTTCAAGGGCAAACTTGCTAAGCCGGGCCTCTATGTAACGAGGCGCTGCAGACTCAAGGCCTATAGAAGCATCACCCCAATTTCCTTGTGTTTCAATCAACAGTTCTTTTTGCCCCATGTTTACTAACGCGTCGCCGATGGAAGCATCGCCATGCGGATGATATTGCATGCTTTGTCCAATGATGTTGGCTACTTTGTTAAAGCGTCCATCATCCATCTCCTTCATTGCATGTAATATGCGGCGTTGTACCGGCTTCAATCCATCTTCAACGGCCGGCACAGCCCTCTCTAAAATAACGTAAGACGCATAGTCGAGAAACCACGTTTTATACTGGCCAGTTACACCGCTTTCGTTATTAGTTAAATCTAATGCGCTTATAGTTGACATTTAAACAGTTTAAAGTTGTAATTGTAAACACTCAATAATCATGTTCAATGCTTACTATTTAAGGTAAAAATGGTCGCGAATCCTCCTGCTAAAAAATCAATTAATCTATTTTCAAAATTAGATTTCTTTACGTTCTCTATAGTAAAAATGGATTATTGAAAGTTGCCTGTTGAATATTTTTCTTCATTCAACATTACCGTATCTCCCGGCAATCTTACTTCATATTCTTTCATACTTTTAATGTCGCCCTGCATTTCAACTTTACCTTCTTTAATTAATTGCTTTAAGCGCCATATTAAAAAAGCGTCACCTGTTGTTTCCTTTACTTTACCAAAATATTGGTGGAATAATTTATTAACCTTAAGCCAGTCTTTTCCTACAAACTTCAAAAGGTCATTGTCATAATAATTATAATCCTTTTGAATTAGTTTTTTACCACCTTCAAGCAGCCGAACTCCTTTGTCTTCGTTACAAAGTTTTGTCCATTCATCTGCATCTACTTCAAACTCGCTTACTGTTATTGGCCTCGCCAGTTTTTTAGCCTTTACAAATTCCTTTGGTTGAATTTGAAACAAGCTTGTTGGATAAAAAATACTTCCTTTTTCATTGATGAAAGGAAGATTATTGAGGTACAAAATAAATACGCGACCGAGGAAGTCTTTCAACTGGCTCACCAGCCAATAGTATCCACTCACATCATGCTTGTTTTGAGCAGCCCAGATCCAGATTACTTCTTTATCATCTGCTTTCAGCCTTGTTTTCAAGTCAGTCACCTCTTTGTTATCATCTACATGGCCATCATCTGCAATTCCATCGTAGTGTCCGTCTTTTAAAATGCCTTTCCACCATTGTAAGCGGTTTTCAATTCCTTCTGCATTAAAAATATTTTTAAGCGGTCCAACGGCATAATCGTCTTTTATCTCAACTATGTCGCCTTGCAACGTTTCATCAATTGCGAAACTTTTTCTTAATGCTTCAACGTTCGCATGTTCGAAAACTATGTGTATCATAAGCATACATTTAAATGCCTTTTAATTAGATAATAAATTAATCTTCCCTTTAGTAAATCGATCCCTTCGGCTTTGCATGGGATAATGAAATCGGTATCGTGAGAGGCGAGTTTAGTTATACCATGTATTTTGCAGGTAGCTAATATAATCGCGTCGTTTGGTAGAAGGTTATATTCAGCCATCAAAAGAGGTGTCAATGAAAACAAGTTCTCGTCTGATGCAAGAAAAGAAAAAGCTAGTAAAAATTTATGATTAAAATTCTGGTTAAATATCTCTGTAATCTTACCCGACTTTTTCAGTGATTTTGGAGAAGCGTTTCCATTAATTGCTAAGAAATACAGTAAGTACTCACTAACAACAGTTTCATTAACAAAACAACTATTATTTTCATGACTCACAAGCTTATTTAGCAGACTCAGTTTTGTTCCTTTGATATATTCAACTAATATAGAAGAGTCAATGAAAATTCTATTGATCGTAAACATCATATTTATTAATTGGAAAATCCGGATATTTTGCTGAACCGGCAAACTGCTGTAATATTCTTAACCGCTCTTCATCCGACAATTCGTGAAACCTCTTCAACTCATCATCGTTTAGATCATCATGATCTTCAGTGACTACAACTTTCAATTTTTTTCCATCCAATTTTGCAGGAATATCTAAAACTACTTTACCACCTTCAGATTTCGTGATAAATTCAAGCTTTTCCATAATACTTGTTTTCCTCAAATTTACTACTAAAAAGACTGCCACCGTTTTAAGCCTTGTCTTCGTATAGACGTCTGTTTTTTGGGCAAGCTTTACTTCAGCTTCGACTTGTACCTTGGCAAGCATACTTCCCTTACAATAATTAAAAGAGAAATGGTTAAAATAAGACTTAGACATTATCCTAACAAAAGGAATTTTATGACACTGTACTTGACATAACGTCTATATAATTAAAGTGCTGTCGTAATCTTTTCCAATCTGTACAGCGACCTATAATCTTAAATGAAGAAAAATCAATGTATCTGTTTGCTAGTCCATAGCTTTTTGCTTTATTCTTTATACCGCGGCAGATTTCCTCAGTTATTTCTTCTGGGCATTTATTTACATCTATAAATATTTCAGTAAATCTTTCTGTATATATGAATTCTTTTTTTAAAATTCCTTTATTAATCTTTCTTTTCTTAATCATCCAACAATCAATTTGCAAACTATGATAGAAATATAATCGTAACCAACCTATTACTTCATTAAACTGCCATGAATAATTAAAGTTATTTTCAAAAAATATAATTTCATGCTCTCTAATTTCTCTTCCATCCATCATCACCCATTTCTTTCTTATTACGTCCATTTCTTGCTTGTGTTGCTCTGGAGAGCATCGATAAATTGGAATATCAAACAAATTTTTTTCCATTGAAAATTAAATTTCTTATTAAGCTATTACTGCTTTTACTTTTACCTTCACTCCCGCTTTTGCATCAGCTTTTGCTTCTTCCCGGGCTTCGGCTTTGGCTTCTTCGATATCATGCTCTATTTCTTCCACAAGGTCAAGTTCAATTTTAAGGTTATCAATAATAAACTCCTGGCGCTGAATTGTGTTCTTGCCCATATAGTATTCAAGCAATTGCTGAATGTGAGTTTCAGGCAATAGCATCACCGGTTGAAGCTTCATATCATCACTAATAAAACGTGCAAATTCCTGCGGGCTTATTTCACCTAATCCTTTGAACCTTGTTATTTCGGGCTTGTTACCTAACTTTTTAATAGCTTCCTGTTTCTCGCTTTCATCATAGCAATAAATAGTTTCTTTTTTATCTCTTACCCTAAACAGAGGAGTTTCTAAAATGTGCAGGTGACCATTCCTTACAAGGTCGGGAAAGAATTGTAAAAAGAAAGTGAGCATCAACAGGCGGATATGCATGCCGTCAACATCAGCATCTGTGGCTAAAACAACATTGTTATAACGCAGTCCTTCAAGTCCATCTTCAATGTTAAGTGCATGTTGCAAAAGGTTGAATTCCTCGTTTTCGTAAACTACTTTTTTCGTGAGGCCGAAGCAGTTCAATGGTTTTCCGCGAAGGCTGAACACAGCCTGAGTATCTACATTGCGGCTTTTGGTAATAGAGCCGCTTGCGCTATCACCCTCAGTAATGAAAATGGTAGATTGCGCTTTCTTTTCAACTATGTCTGCTTTGTTCTTTCCTTCGGCTTCGTCATTGTAATGAAACTTACAGTCGCGTAATTTTTTGTTATGCAGGTTTGCTTTCTTAGCTCTTTCGTTAGCAAGCTTTTTTATTCCTGCAAGTTCTTTTCTTTCACGTTCACTTTGTTCGATACGTTTGCGCAAAGCGTCTGCCGTCTGAGGATTTTTATGAAGATAATTATTCAGTTCTTTGCCTAAAAAGTCCTGCATAAAGTTGCGCATAGTAGGACCGCCTTCAAACACGGTTAACGAGCCGAGTTTGGTTTTGGTCTGGCTTTCAAAAACAGGCTCCTGTACCCTGATTGAAAGCGCTGCACAAATACTGCCGCGAACATCTGCCGCTTCATAATCTTTTTTATAAAAGTCGCGAATCACTTTTACAAATGCTTCTCTAAAAGCTAATTGATGTGTACCGCCCTGAGTAGTATATTGGCCGTTTACAAACGAATACAGGTCTTCGCCATAATCGTTGTTGTGTGTAATTGCTACTTCAATGTCCTCGCCTTTTAAGTGAATGATGGGATAGCGGATTTCATCGGCATTAGTGCGGCGTTGTAACAAATCCAACAGGCCATTTTTGCTTACATATCTTTTTCCGTTATAGTTTATAACCAGTCCCGCATTTAAATAACAATAGTTCCAAATCTGGTTTTCTAAATGGTCTGAGATATAGTGAAAGTTTTTGAACACACTTTCATCTGGGGTAAAAACAACCAATGTTCCATTTGGCTCATCGGTTTGTTTTTCTTTATGATCTTTTATTAAAACACCCTTTTCAAATTCAGCCGATTTCTGTTTGCCTTCCCGAAAAGCTGTTACTTTAAAATAGCTGCTTAAAGCATTTACAGCCTTAGTACCCACACCATTCAATCCCACACTTTTTTGAAATGCTTTGCTGTCGTATTTGGCGCCTGTATTAATTTTACTAACCACATCAACCACTTTGCCTAAAGGAATTCCACGACCATAATCCCTGATCGTTACCAATTTGTCTTCTATAGTAAGTTCAACATTTTTACCATAGCCCATGGTATGTTCGTCGATACAATTATCAATTACCTCTTTTACCAGTACATAAATGCCATCATCAGGACTACTGCCATCACCTAATTTACCGATGTACATACCGGGACGAAGGCGGATGTGCTCTCGCCAGTCCAGGCTTTTTATACTTTCCTCATTGTAATCAAATAAATTCTTTTCGGCCATGCTGTTTCAAGTATTAGGGTGGAAGGAGTAAGGTGTAAGGAATATATCAAAAGTGATGCGAATGTTTTTAACCCATACAAACCTCATTTCAAACCACCCACCATTTAAGAGAATTAATCAATTCACTCATCAATTATTCAAACCATCAACACTACAAATGTCAACTCACAAATTTAAAAGTTACATGCTTCATCGCAACTTTTGTTATAAACAAATCAACGTTAATTGTGGACAAGACTTTTGCGCCAGATATTTTCCCTTCTACCACAGTAAAGCCAATGTGCGGTGCGCATTTTCAAGATTTGCACATTATTTTATCTTTATGCAAACACCCATTAATGAAACCTGGTTTCCTGATTTTCCTGTTCATTCTTTTTCTTGCAACCTCATATTCCCAGAAAGAACTTAACATACAAATTTTAACTACAGGTACAAATACAAGTTTAAGGGGAATGAGTGTACCAACAGAAACGGTTGTATGGGTAAGCGGAAGCAACGGAACTGTTGGTAAATCAACAGATGGAGGAAAAACATGGCGATGGCTAATTGTTACAGGTTACGAAAAAAGAGACTTTAGAGATATTGAAGCTTTTGACAGCAGCACTGCTATAATTATGGCTGTTGATAATCCTGCATACATTTTAAAAACTGTTGATGGCGGTACAACATGGAAAAAGGTTTTTGAAAAAAATACGAATGGGATGTTTTTAGATGCAATGGATTTTAAGAACGATAAAGAAGGAATTTGTATTGGTGACCCCTTACCAATTGGAAGAGATGGCCGAAGGTTTTTTTATGTCATCAGAACTTACGATGGTGGCAATAGCTGGTTAGAAATTCCTGCAGAACAACTTGCACCTGCAGCTAACGGCGAAGCTATTTTTGCCGCCAGTGGAACCAATATTTCTTTTCTAAAACATCCGGATTTTGATTACGCCTTTGTTACAGGTGGTATGGTATCAAATTTAATTATGATAGGAAGGAACAACAAACCAAACAAAGTGGTTTATATACCAGTAGTTCAGAAAAAGGAAAGTGCCGGTACTTTTTCTATGGCAGTTATTGGCAGAAAAAAAATTTACTGTATTGGCGGTGATTATAAAATACCCGCCAATGATCTGGACAACTTCAGTTTCACTTTAGCGAACGGCAATAATTGGAAAGCGCCTTTAAGAAGCGGTCCCACCGGCTATAGAAGCTGTATAAGTATTATAAAAAATAAAACAATGGTTGCTTGCGGAACAACCGGAGTCGACTTTGCTAAAAATGGAGAAAAAGAATGGAGAAAGATCTCCTCCGAAAGCTTTAATGTTTGCATAGTTACTCCCCGGGGAAAAGTATATCTGGCGGGCGAAAGAGGCAAGATTGGAAGATTAATATATTGAGGCGAAAGCTCCGAACAACAGATGAACTGAGTCAAAAAAGAAGTTAAAGAGTCAAAATAATAGGGTAAATTAAACCATTCGCAACTGTTTAAGTCTACACATTGAATAAGTTTTTTTGTTGTTTTCTTCCATGATTTTGTTTAAGTAGATGGTTTTTATGCAGCAGGGTGAATGAGGGTATTCCGCAAGGAGTACCCTTTTTATTTTACCCCAACCCATTAAAGGCGAGTTAAAAAAGTAGTTGACAAGTATTGTAAGGAGTATCGTTTATTTTTTAAAAGCAAAATATACGGCGCCTAAAATAAAGGCGAAACTTACAAAGTATTTCCAGTGAAAGGGTTCTTTAAGATAAAGCACAGCGAAAAATGAAAATATAATGAGTGTAATTACTTCCTGTGTAACCTTTAATTGAAATCCGTTCATACCACTTTCGTAGCCAATCCTGTTGGCGGGAACCATCAGGAGATACTCAAAAAAAGCAACGGCCCAACTAATAAGGATCACCTTCCAAATGGGGATGTTATCTACCTTCAAAAGCCCATACCAGGCGAACGTCATAAACAAGTTAGAGCCGCATAAGAGTAGTATTGTTTTTATATTAATCATCATACCACGAGATATTTTCCGAATTGAACTATTAGTTGTTGTATTTTCTTTTCTTCACAGGATTTTCAGCAGGGAAAGGCTCAGCGCTATTTTTCCCTGTAATAAAAATAGCCGCTATCAGAAACACGATAAAAAGTAATGCGGAAAATAAAAGTTCGCTCCACTGCAACCAATAGCCAATAATTGTAAAAATGGAAGCCTGCGAAGGATTGGAAGGATCGTAAATGATAGTGACCTGTTGCCCTGTTTTATAAGTAGTAAGAAACCACGTATTTGTTTTATAGTGAAGTGTTTCGCTGCCTACCTTATAATCAACCACTAAATCCGGCTTGTTCAGCAGGGATGAAAATTCTGCTTTAGTAACAACTCCCGAAATAAATTCACCTTCAAAATAATCGGGAATTCTGCTAAACAATATGTAGCAGGAAAAACAAATAAGGTAAAGTATCACTGCTGTTTTATACAAGGAAGAATATTAATTACAATTAATATTTAGACTATTAATGAGTGTCTAAGTGCTTTTAAAATTTTCAAACTTACATCCACTTCAGCTTACCATTTTTACTACCATTTCCTTCATCAACTCTGCATCTGCCGTACCTGCGTTGTTTACTCCAATACTTTTCAAATTATATTCATGTAACAGCAATAATATTTTTTCAATGCCCTGCAGTCCATAAATTTTAGCTGCAGCAAGCCCATCTTTAGCGGCATAAAAATTATTACTAAAAAGCCCTTTCACCCCATTCTCGCTTTTATCATCCAAACTAAAAATTGAATAAATTTTACTGAAGTAGGAGTAAATGGCAGGTAGGATCAGTTGAATAGGAGCAGCTTTAGGATTAGCATGGAAGTATTGAATAATACGAATTGCTTTGGCTAAATCTTTTTTAGCAATGGCCGTCTGCAGTTCAAAAGCATTAAATTCTTTGCTAATGCCTACATATTTTTCAATGTCATCTGCATCAATCTTTTTCTTTGTTCCTAAATTTATCCAAACTTTCTCTACTTCGTTTTCCATCCGATTGAGGTCGTTTCCAATATGGTCGATCAGTAACTGTAAAGCTTGCGGAGTTATGTCAAATCCCTTTGCAAGCACCATTTCTTTCGCCCATTCGGGTAACTGGCTTTCGTATATCTTTTTACTTTGAAAAAGCTCGCCATTCTTTTTTAAAGCCCTTGCGAAATTTGTTCGGCCATCTATCTTTTTATCTTTATAAGCTACCACAAAAACTGTTGAATGCAAAGGATTAATTACATACCCTTCCAGTTTATCAATATCCTTCATTTGCTGTGCTTCTTTCAACAGCACAACCTGCCTTTCGGCAAACATTGGATACCTGCGGCACGCGTTGATAACAGAAGTCCAATCTGCATCCCGGCCATAAAATACAGTTAGATTAAAACTTGCTTCGCTCTCCTGTAAAATATTGCTTTCGGCATATTCCACTACTTTATCAATAAAATAAGGCTCCTCTCCTTCTAACCAATACAAAGGCTTGTAAACACCTTTCTTCCACTCTGCTATAATTTTTTCTGCCGACATCTCTTTGAGTATGAAATACGAAATACAAAATAAGAAATACGAAGTACGAAGTTTGAGGGGAACTATGCAAAATCTTTTAAGATAAAGCTGCCGTCAACAGATATACCTGTTTTATTCTGCTATACTAATATTGCCAACATCAATCAATGGCAGATTTTTAAAGCGCTGAATAATCTGCGCTACTACCACAACATCTTTCTGACAATAATTTACAATACGCTTTATATCTTTCTCTTTGTAATAAACATCCTGTACCATACTTCCGTCAATATCATCTTTTGACGATGGAATACCAAGCACATTGGCCAATAAATTAAGCGAAGTATAATTTTTATAATCGCCAAACTTCCACCATTGCATGGTATCCACCATATTTATTTCCCATGGCTTTGCTCCATAAATGTGAAGGTAAGGCGGTAACGGAATTTGATGAATGACCATACGTCTGCATAAAAAAGGAATATCAAACTCACGAATATTATGTCCGGCAAACAGAAACTTCCGTTTGTGTTTATAAAACTTGTTAGTAAGATCCAAAAACTCCTTTAGCAAAACTGCTTCATCTACATTACAGATACTTTTAATTCTAAGGCTTGCACCCTTTTCCGTATCCTCATAAAAATATCCTGTTGAAATACAAACAACTTTTGCAAATTCTGCCATAATTCCCGCCCTTCTTCGATAAGCTTCTTCTTCATCTTCAATTTCTGGCACTGTTTTTGAAATTTTGTCAAAAAAAAGTTTCCGTTCTTCAGGCGGCAACAAATTATTCGCCGCTTCCAGTGGAACGGTTTCAATATCAATAAGCAACAGGTCAAATATTGATTGAATATTATTCAAACTTAAATCTTCTAATTTTTAACTAAAACCGTCATAATTATGGCTTACGAATCTCAGTCTTCTGCTACCAGCCCGTCTTCAAACTCAAGAAATAATAATGATAGCCGTAAAATTATTTACGGGCTTTTAATTCTTGCTCTTTTAGGTACGTGGGGATATATTATTTGGGACAAAAGTAAATCAAATGAAACTATTACCCATTTGCAATCGGAGTATAGTAATGTGGATTCGTCACGTAATGCTATTCAATCCGAATACAATGATGCCTTAGCCCGCTTAGACTCTGCAACAGGAAATAATACACAACTTCAAGGAGTTGTAGCGGAAAGGAAAGATGAAATTGACCGGCTTAAAAGACAAATCACTTCTATCACAAACAATAGAAATGCCACGGCAGCAGAACTCTCCAGAGCAAGAGGCCTTATCAATCAATTAAACATGAAGATTGACCAGGTATATGCTGAAGTGGAAAGATTGAGAGGCGAAAACCAAACACTTACATCATCCAATCAAAGGCTTCATGCAGAAAAGCAACAATTAAGCACGGAGAAATCGCAGTTAGAAGAAAATGTAACTGCTACAGAATCTGCCCGCCGCGAAGTTGAAGACGTTGCTTCTACTTTGCATGCAAGCAATATGAACATAGCCCCAATTAATCTTAAAAATCGTGGTAAGGAAAAAGAAACAAGTACTGCAAAAAGAGTTGACTTGCTTCGCATATCCTTCGAATTAGACGAAAATCGCATAGCGTCAAGCGGGTCGAAAGAATTGTATGTAGCTGTAACTGCACCTGATGGGCGTCCTGTAACAATGGCAAGTGGCAGCGGTACTTTTGATACACGTGAAGATGGCACTAAAACTTATACTAATATTGTTACTGTACCATACGAGCAGGGAAAAAGAGCAACCGTTGGCTTCGATTGGAAGCAGGAAGGAAGATACCAGTTAGGTGAATACAAGATTGAAGTTTATCATAATGGATTTAAAATCGGTGAGGGTAAACGGTCTTTGAAAAAGGGTGGAATTTTTGGTTAACATATTTTCCAATATCTCAGTAAAAAAGGCAGGAAAATTTCCTGCCTTTTTTACTGCCCTCACCCTCGTTCTCTTTCCACCTCACTGCCCTTTGTGCACCTTCTCCTGAATTGAGAAGGAAAGTGGACAAAACCCTTTTAATAGAGGCCGGGTAATTCTGAAATTGAATTGCAACTAAGGATCGTGCTTCATAATCCTGCTTTAGTATTGTTCCAAATTTTGTAAATCATTCCTCAACAATAATAATTATAATATTGCTCTTAGTGAAGCGCGGCCTAAGTGTATAGTTCTTGTTGCTGCAGGCTTTCGTCCCTCGTATTCAAAGCTTAATTCAAGGTTTTTTCCTAACCGCCTTGTAAGGTCTATGTTCCATAAAAAGTTCTTGCCTGGTAACAAGGCATCGAGCATTATATAACTTATCGTAGTATTAGGTGTACCTGTATAAGTAATGTTCGTGAAAGTAAACTTCCCGGTAAGGCTGGTATTGTTTACTGCGTTATACTTTCCTTCCAAATTCAAAGAATTACTCACGGATCTTTCTCCGCCAAAAACCTGCTTATTCTGCTTCTTATTAAACTGGTAGCTGGTCAATAGCCGGTAATTGGTTCCCTTTGTATAAGTAAAACGGGGCTCTGTATTAACGGTTGTGAAATCATAATTCCGGTTAGCGAATTTTGGAGTAACCAAAGAATTGTTTCCGGCCTTTTGAATAAGTTCGAAAGTAAATTCACGGGCAAAATTCCATCGTCCTCTAAAGGTCCATTCATGTAATTCCCTGCTTTCGAACCCATAAGTAAGTAAAGCTTTATTATTGTTTATAGCATTGCTAACATCGACACCCCACTTTGTACTGAAACGATTATATGAAAGGGTATTGGCAAAGATGTTATTTAAAGTTATAAGAGAAGTATCATTGATTGATCCTTTAAAAGGATTGAACATAATGTTGCCTGTGGAAAGTTCTTTTTTACCGGTTTGCACGGAAGACTGAAGGTTGAACCTGCCAAGAAAATTTCCGAATTTCTTATTTTTAAAACTGGTAGTCACCGTTCTCGGGTTCAAAGTAACACTGTAATTAAACTGCGTGTAATTAGCTTTTACATATTGATTAGTTGGTGTAAATATGCGAATAAATTTTGCCTGATCCGGGAATAAAGCAATTTCAAATTCGTTTACCTGAGGAATGCCATCGTTGTTATAATCGTTCCATGCGTATTCCCCTCGTCCTGCCGGAACTTCAAAATAACTGAAATCTCGTCGCTGCTCCTGCCCTGCTCCAACTTCGTATAATACGTTACCTGTTACAAATCCCTTAAACTCATTAATCGCATACTCAGCACGGCCTAAAAGAGTATTTTCAGGTTGAAGATTAGATAAAGATTTATTGATTACCTGCAACTGCCGGTAAGTTACATTCAACCTTACCTGGTGATGACTGTTGGCAAGCAACTCGGTGTTAAATGATATATTATGACTTCGGTCAGACTGCTCTAAGCTTTTGCGTACAGGCAGTTTATCTGTTCGTGTAAAATAGGTGATGCCCCAATGGTTGTCTTTAGCCTGGTCGGACTTTATATATGCCGAAACAGTGTTAAAAGCAAAGCTAAGCCTGGAAATAGAGTCTGTCCTTTTATCATGAATTTCATTATGCTCCAAAGCATAAGAGGCGCCCATAGTATAATTCTTTAGCCTCGGTAATACTTTACTTATATCAATGGTAGGCCTGAGAAAGTAACCTTTGGTGTACTGTGAATTAATATTGGTTAGGTTGAAAATGTTCCTGAATTGCCAGCCTTTAATTTTTTGATCCTGGATCAACAATTGTCTGAAACCTTTATAAGAATCGCTTCTTATATAAGCGGAAGTCTGGTAACGTAATAAATTATTAGCCGAGTCTGCAAGCTCAAAATTTGCGTAAGGCAGATGCTCGTCTGCCAACTGCGGCTGAAGTTCTAATCCCCAGTCGCGATAAAATTCAACTGTTCGTAATCTTTCAAGTGGACGAAAAGTTTCTTCCACAACCTCATAACCGGCACTTGCTTTTACTTGCTTCATTTTCCCTTTGCTGCTCCTTAACTGCATTAATCGACTGATCATCATTTTGCCTGCAAAACCTTTATCATTTCCTTTGTTCTTTGTTGAAAAAGCATTTATATCATAATTGCTTACAGCTATTTCTGTTGAAACCTTTGTCTTAGCATCGACATCATAAGTTGCACCAATGGAAATAAGCTGTTGTTTTTTAGGCGTAATGAGATAAGTCGCAGGTTCAAAGTTCCCCTGCCGCTCACCATTAACCGGTTGCACCCAACGATAGACCTTTCCATTTGCACCATTAAAATCCGAAACATAATTTCCGCGTTTATAACCCACTTCAATAAATCCTAAGCTATACTTCGCACTGTCCTTATTGGTAGAATAAACATAAATAGTGTCACTTGCTCCATTAAAGAGAGTATCTTTTTTTGCATATAAAATCTGACCAACCGAAAAAGTATCCAGCGAAGCTGCGGGGTAAAAAGCATTTTGAATACTGTCACCAATGTTGTTTAAAAACTGCCGTTGCTTAAAATCAAGTGTTTGGTTAATAGGTGAGTTTTTAGCGTCGGTATTGCTATATGCAGCAACGTTAATTTTAAGCTTTTTGTTTATGTTCACTTCATCGCTGGCATATAAAAGTGAATTTAAAAAGCTTCTGTCGGCATACTCAAACTCTACCTGTATTCTGCTGTCCTTTGTAATCATTCGCCTTGGCGTAAACGCGATCTCTGCAGTGTTATAATTTATAACATAATCCTGGTCTTCGCCGCGCTGCATTAGCTGGCCATCAATAAAAACCCGTTCTGTGCCTGCAAGTACTATAAAAAAGAATTCCCTATTGGCACCCTGCAAACGGTATGGCCCCTGGTTTCCCTCCTGCCCCTGGAAAATATGACGCGTGAATTTGCCTTTGGCAATAGCGCCGCTCACTAATAACTTGTTAGTCGTGTTCTTTGAAATGTTTGATTCATTGGCGTAAGAAATACCTTGAAGTCGTTTATAAAAATTGAGAAAATAAGACTGGTTTTGCCGAAGATCAATATCACCGAGATTTACTTCCCAACCATGCTTTTTAAACTGAAGCCAAACACGGTCGAATTCGTTTAATTGTTGTGTTGTACCATCGGGCTGAATGGGAATATTGTTGTCGGTAATAGCAGCAGCAACCTGGATACTATCACCCAACAATCCGCTTAACTGCAGATTGAATTGCGAGTTAACTACCACATCCTGATTATTGCCGAAGCTTAAGGCACGGCCAAAGCTTCCGTTATAATTCATCGTACCAAAGTTGAACAAACTGTTGGTGCTTTGCTTCCCGCTATTTCTGTTAAAGACAGAAGGCTGTGCAATAAAATTATTCATCACACTATCGTAAGTAAACCTTTTGGCAACAGCATTCAAACGATAAGGCAGAACCCTGTACATAATTTCAACACTATCAACGCCAGCAGTTTTCTTCCATTTTAAAAAAGCATCCACCTCATCTAAAGTATAATACGAAGTATCTAAGCCCTTTATGAAAAATGTTTGGGGTACGATGCTGAAACTATCAATGCGCTGATTTGAAAATGTCCCTATTTTTTTTGTACGCTGGTTAGAATATTTGTATGGCTGCGACAAGGCAATGTGGCCTACAAATAATGCAGCTAACGAAACCACTATATTTTTAAATACAAACAAGGGAAGTGATGCGTACGATTTAATTCATAAAAATACCGGAGTTTGAGGTTAAGTATTAGATAAAAAACAGGGACAGGGATTAAGGACAGGGATTGTAACGATTGTAAGGATTACAGGGATCGAGGATAGAAATTATAACGATAGAAGAACCTTGTTGAGAACAATTACGCCGCAACCATTAAAAGCTGCAGAACATTGTCCAACACCTGCATAATAAAAAGCGCAGGCTTTTTACCCTCTTACTCTACCAGCCGAAAACTCCATATTACAAACTACCGAAGGTTCTGTACAACAGACACATCGTAATCCGAGCTACGCATTCACGAAGTTTTATTTTTGGCTGCAGGAATATTATTTTCTATTCAATTCAATCCACGAAATAGTAAGGCTTGTGAGTTCCTCATAAGTCAACTCTTCCCTATCCCATTTGCTTTGGCGGCATAGTTCTGGCAAATCCTCTAAAAATTTGGAATATTCTTCAGAAATAAATTTAGCAGATGGTATTATTTCAATTGCTTTATTCGACAACCAATCTCTAATCCTTTTAATTACTGAATCAATGGAAGTATAACTTTTAATATCTTGTCCACCGATGTCAGATATAAAAGTTTTAAATCTAAAACTTTCACTGTCTAAAATTAAATACTCCTTTTTGCTATGAAGATTTTTGCTTCCAAATTTAATAGCACCTATAAAAATCCCTAATTCTAACGGCATATTAAACCTTGGTAATTTAAAGGTTTCATCAAGTCCTACTCTGCATAAGTCATGAATACCATATCTCGATTCCTTAATTAATTTTATAATATTGTCGATTCGAATTTTTCCAGTATCATTAAATTCTTTAGCACACCTCAACGTAAATCCACATCGATAGATAGTAAATAATACTGCTTCAAAAGTTGGTTGATATTCGTTATCGAAGGGGCAATTATAAAATATGCTGAAAGAATAATTGTCACCCATCTACTTTGCCTTATTGTTCAAGGTGCGAATTACAGATCGCTCTGCCTTATTTGCCACAGATTTTGATATGGAAACACTAACTCGTGTTATTGATTTTTCTTTTATGACCCCTTTAAATGCTTTTCCATCAGATTTAACGCCTATAAATTTTCCGGTGGAGGCATCACGCTTTACAAAATTTCCCGTTGTAGGATTATATACTTGAGTTCTATTTTTTACTACTCCATTTCTATGTCCGTCAACACTTTTTCCATTCTTTGCCATAAACAAACGTTTCTCAAATTTAGGAGAAAGATTTGAATTTATAGATTCTTCAATTATTCCAGCTAACGTACTTTATCTATACATATCTTCTCGCAAGCCCTTCACTCTTTCATCTTCCATATACTCGTCGAAAGTCATAAGCCTGTCAATAGTTCCGGTCGGTGTTAGTTCGATAATGCGATTGGCAACGGTTTGCATAAAAGTATGGTCGTGACTGGTAAGAAGTACAATGCCCTTAAAGTTTGTACAACTTTCGTTAAATGCCTGGATACTTTCGAGATCGAGGTGGTTTGTTGGCTGGTCGAGGATGATGACGTTGGGGTTTTGCAACATCATCCGGCTAATCATACAACGAACCTTTTCTCCCCCGCTAAGCACTTTGGTTTTCTTCATTATCTCATCACCAGTAAACAACATTTTACCTAAAAACCCTCTTAAGAAAGGTTCATCCACATCAGTAACATAGGCAGGAACATATTGACGCAGCCAGTCCATCAGGTTAAGATCGTTCTGAAAAAATTCATCATTTTCTAAAGGCAAGTAAGCAGTGGTAACAGTTGTTCCCCATTCAAACTTGCCGGCGTCAGGCTTCATTTCATTATTAATAACTTCGAAGAAACTTGTAACAGCCAAAGCGTTTTTGCTTATCAGTGCGATCTTATCATTTTTGTTTATACTGAAGGAAACCTTGCTAAACAATTTACGGCTATCCAAAGATTTGCTTAGGTTTTCAACGTTCAGGATCTGGTTTCCAACTTCGCGTTGCTGTTGAAAAATTATTCCCGGGTACTTACGATTGCTTGGCTGAATTTCTTCAATAGTCAATTTTTCAAGCGCCTTTTTCCGCGATGTTGCCTGTTTGGATTTTGAAGCATTCGCACTGAAACGTGCAATAAAGTCAAGCAGATCTTTGCGCTTTTCTTCATTCTTTTTGTTCTTATCACTTATTTGCCGTGCCATCAACTGGCTGCTTTCGTACCAGAAAGTATAGTTTCCGGTAAAAATTTTAATCTTCGCCCTGTCAACATCGGCAACGTGTGTACATACAGTATCTAAAAAGTGCCTGTCGTGGCTTACCACTAAAACAATATTCTGGTAATCAGCTAAAAAGTTTTCGAGCCAGCCAATTGTTTCGATATCAAGACCATTGGTGGGCTCATCCAATAAAAGAATATCGGGATCACCGAATAAAGTCTGGGCCAACAACACCCTTACTTTAAAGTTACCGGGAATATCCTTCATATAGCTGTTGTGG
>MWYU01000567.1 GCA_002050375.1 Chitinophagales bacterium 62-2 | reverse complement strand
ACCTAAGAGAACACCACGATTATAAAAAAAAATAAATTAAAATTTAGAATCAGTCGTAAGCGGGGAAGGCAAAAAAATAGCTAAATCTAAATTTTAAATAAATAGGCTAAATAAAAGTTTAATAATATCTAAATTTTAAAAAGAAATAATTATGAATAACAAATCAGAAGTAACTATGAATAACAAATCAAATGTTTTAAATATCATCAGTTGGCTATTTGGTATAGCTGTTTTTGCCATCGGCGTAGTAAATGCACTTTCGGGGAACGACCCTTTTTTTGGCGTTTTTATCATTCTTCTTTCTTTCGTTTATTTTCTTCCGGTAAATGCCATTCTCAAGAAAATGACCGGTTTCTCATTTCCTACAATGGGAATAGTAAAAATTCTTCTGGGCATTTTTATCCTTTGGGCATCGTTTGGCGTGGGTGAATTGTTCGATAAGATAGAGCTTATGAAGATGGATTTATAATACCTTAAGACATAGAAATACAAACAAATTATTAATTAAAAACAGAACATTTATGATTATGCAAAACAAAAGACTTATCGGCATTGTGCTCACAGTAGCGCTTCTATTGCTCATACCATTAATAGCGATGCAGTTCACAGATGAAGTGAACTGGACTCTGTTCGATTTTGTTGTCATGGGTATTTTACTGCTCGGTACTGGTCTCATGTGTGAGCTTGTACTGAGGAGGGTAAAGAAAATCGGGCATAGGATCGCTATCTGCGGAGCTCTTCTCCTGGCACTCCTCATCATTTGGGCAGAACTTGCAGTCGGCGTCTTCGGAACCCCGTTCGCCGGATCATAGACAGTAAAACCATGGAAGCCGAGGTTAGGACATCACATATAATCAGTTGGATATTTGGTACAACTGTTTTCGCAATCGGGGTATTAAATATGTTTTTGGTGCACCCCGTTCCCGGAGTTATTTACCTTCTTCTTTCTTTCGTTTACTTTCCTCCGGCAAATGCCATTCTTAAGAAAAAGTTCGGTTTCTCAATTCCGCTCCTATTAAAAATCATCCTGGGCATAGTCATTATCATGTTCACATTAGGTGTGAGTGACCTTGGAGAGATGATTGATTGGGTCGTTAATATTTAATATGCCAGTGTCTTTTGCCTTCACAATTTATGGAGAGTGTTTAGGGCTTAAATGTTGAAATCTCCTACAGCTCGGAATTGGGTGCGGAAACACGGAGAAGTCAAGTAACTCTTAGCAAAACCAGGGCTGGTTTTATTTCATCAACTGGTACACTAGCAAGCTCATGGCATAAGCTAAAAAGGTCATATAAAGCAATTGTACAATTGGCCATTTCCAGGTTCTGGTTTCCCGTTTTACAACAGCAAGCGTGCTCATGCATTGCAGGGCCAGCACATAAAAAACCATCAGGCTTACACCGGTAGCTAATGTATACACTTTGGTTCCGTCGGGTCGTACTGCGGCCTGCATCTTTTGCCGCAACGAACTGTTTTCGTTGTCGTCTTCTACACTGTACAACGTAGCCATCGTTCCTACAAAAACCTCCCGTGCAGCAATGGAGGTTATTAATGCAATCCCAATTTTCCAGTCGTAGCCTAATGGGGTAATGGCAGGTTCAATAGCTCTGCCTAAAATACCGGCATAGCTGTTCCGCAATTTTTCTGACCGGTACTCTTTATCCAGAACGTCTTTATTGGAATCGGGTTGTTTTTGCAGTTGTTCGTATTTCGCCGTAACAGCTTCCATACGTTTACCCGGGCCGTATGTGCTTAAAAACCATAACAGCAAACTAATAACCATAATAACTTTACCTGCATCTGTTACAAAGATCTTCGCCTTTTCTACCATTGTAACGCCTACATTTTTCCACCGCGGGGCACGATAAGTGGGCAACTCTAAAATGAAAAAGCTTTTTTCTTTTATTTTGATGATCCACTTAAAAACATAGCTCGCCGCTAAGGCCATTACTGTTCCTAACAAATACAAACCCATCATCACCAGCCCTTTTAAGCTTAAGAAACCTAAAAGATAGGTGTTTGGAATAACAAGGCTTATGAGGATCGTATATACCGGAAGACGCGCACTGCAGCTCATTAAAGGAGTAACTAAAATCGTCAATAGTCTTTCTTTACGGTTTTCAATATTGCGGGCACTCATTATTGCAGGTACAGCACATGCAAAGCCACTGATCATTGGCATAACACTTTTACCATTCAGTCCCACTTTTCGCATTAGTTTATCGCTTAAAAAACTAATACGTGCCATGTAACCGGTGTCTTCTAAAATAGTAACAAGACCGAAGAGTATCATGATTTGCGGAATGAAAACAAGAATGCCGCTAAGCCCAGCCACAAACCCATTGATCAATAAATCACTCCACCCGGCTGCGGGTAAAACATTATTTAACCATCCTGCAAGCGACGCAAATACCCATTCAATTGCATTCATCGGATATTCGGCCGCCCAAAAAACGCTTTGAAATAACAGGAAAAGAACAGACAATAATATAATGTATCCCCAGGTACGATGCAGCAGGATATTATCTAGTTTGTCGGTAAACATCTTTCGTTGCAAAGGGTCTTCCTCCACTACACTTTGCTGCATTATCTGCCGGATGCGACTGTACCGCTGCATAATTTCTTCAGCTTGAAACCGGGTATGATTGAAATTATTTCTTTCCTCGATGCTTTCAATTGTTTGCTGCTGATGATCGGAAAGCGGAAAATTTTCGTGATTGATAAGGTAATGCACCGAAGCATAATCACTTAAAGAAGGAAGAATAGCCTGTACTTCGTTTACAGCATTTTCAGCAAGTGATTTTATACTGATAAAATCACGTGCAGGTGTTTTGTGATGTTGCCGTGCTGTTTGTGCAAGTACTTTTTTTAACTGCGCAAGTCCTTTATTTTTCCGGGGATTTATAGAAACTATCGGCACGCCTAATTCTCTTTCAAGCTCTTCCAGGTCTATGCGTATGCCTTTTTTTGCAGCAAGGTCAACCATCGTCAGGGCGACGACAACAGGAATTTTCAGATCAATGATTTGAGAACAAAACAGCAGGTTCCTTTTTAAGTTACTTGCGTCTGCAACAAGCACAACTAAATCTGCCTTTGCAGTACCATCAGCGTTCATTAATACCTTGTAAGCTACCCACTCATCTGCCCTTCGTGGGTAGAGGCTATAGCTGCCAGGAAGGTCTAAAACATTTACATTCATGCCCTGTTCAAGAACAGTTATACCGGTTTTTTTATCAACGGTAACGCCGGGAAAATTTCCCACCTTTTGATTTAGTCCTGTTAGGGCATTGAAAAGTGAAGACTTTCCGCTATTAGGATTACCAACAAGTGCGATATGAAGATCGGTAACAGACATTTTAAAATAAGGCAACAAATGTAACAGCAGGCATAAGTCAGTAGTTACGAGATCGGGAGATTTAAATGGCTGTTAACTAAGTTTTAAGGGAAATCCTCCTAAATCCTTCTTTCGCATGGGTTGGCGGATTGTAGGGAGAACTAACTTGAATAAGGGGGCCTTAATTTTACTTTTCAACAACGAGGTCAATTTCCTTTTTGCCTATGCGCTCCATTTTATTTAGAATAGTTATTGAAAGAATGAGCCATATGAGACCAAGACAATAACCTGCCATAACATCGGTGGGATAATGAACCCTGAGATAAATGCGGCTTAGGCCAATGAAAAATATGATCAGCAGAAATGTGATTGTTATTAACCATTTTATCGTTTTGTTTTTGATGTTTCGCCAAACTAAATAGATAAGCAAGCCATAAAACGTAGAGCTCATCAGAGCATGACCACTTGGAAAGCTCATGCCTTTAGCTGCCTGAAGTAAAGGTACAAGCGGCCTGTCGCGGTGAAAGAATTGTTTTAAAACCAGCATAAGCAGCAAACTACTAAGAGATATAACCGGAACTTTTATAGAATACCAACGTTCTTTTCTTATTAGTAAAAAATAAAGAACGAGTACGATATTAGCAGGAATTAAAAAATAATGAGATCCTAAAAACGAAAAAACCTGCATAAGATTAGTATTAACATTGCTGACGTAACCTGCGAGGAAATCAAAAATATTAATGTCGAGTTCTTTCTTTTCCTTCAAGAAGACCATTCGGGCAACAAATACGAAGGCCGCAAGGGCAGCGAAAAAAGCAGATAATACAACTATCAGTTCTAACGACAGTAGTGTAATGGTCGCCCAAATTTTCCGCACTCTCTTTCTAACGTGTCGAATCATGGCTGTTGTGTTAGAGAAAAAATATAATATTAAATAAAACAGCCGAACCTGTAGAAGCCCTTTTATTCTTTAAGCTTAATATCTTCATCAACTGTCAGGTTTGTTGCTTTTGGTTTTTCTTCTTTAAGAAAATATTTTTTGGTTCTGGTTGTTATTCTATTGCTCGTTAAATGGTTGCACCTTAAAACATTCTTAAACGTTGTTAAAAAAATATGCCAATCACGGAATACGCCCAACAAGAATTTCTTGAAGAATTAAAAAAAGTTATTGCTAAACCAGCTTTTGGCACGGTTGTGGTTTTGCGTGAGCAAAACCGTAAGTATGAAAAAAACATTATTTGTGTTACCATTATGCGCACTTCTCGCTAATTGTAGCAGCCAAAAGAAAACAACAACACCCCCTGCCGGCCCCGGAATATCTAATGTGAATATATCTGCAAATGGTTCCGCTCCTACTCCGGTTAACACTTCTGCCACCTCTTCAACTAACAGAGACTGGGCTTACAAATCAAAATACGATACTACCTTAAATGGTACCTGGGCTTTGGCGGGTATCATGGGTTCCGCTGGCACCTGGACAAGTATGCAGGATTCGTCAACTGCAGCAGCGAACGCTATGGGCAGTCAATCCGGAATGTCCGGTACAGCCACCGGTACAATGGATGCATCCGGAACAGCATCAACTACCACAGGAACAAGTGGTACTACTGATATGACCGGTACAACAGGCAACATGACCGGTGATAATGCTACAGCTACTACCAATAAAAGCGGTTCAGGTAAAACGAAAACAAAAAATAGCAGGGCTGTTTACGACTCTGCAAAAGTGCGTTTAAGTTTAGATCCAACGTCGCTTCCATCTACTATAGACAGCTCCCTTCTTCAGCCTTACAAATACTGGGGTCGTACTCCTACAATGACGATTAATGCAACAAGGCATATATTCTCAGGAAATACAGGTTGTAACAGTATGAGCGGAAGCTTCAATTTCAGCGGTAACGATATTCAATTCAGCAGAAGCATTAATACTTCTAAAATGAGTTGCAATGATTATGATGAGGCAAATTTTCTGGCAACACTTAAAAAGGTAGATAATTATGCCATCAATGGCGATCAGCTTGAACTAAAGCAGGGAAGCACCCTTCTGCTAACATTTAAAAGAAGAGCATAAATAATGCATCCTATAAACAAACCAGGCCGGCAATAGTGAAATTGCCGGCTTTTTCATTTTAATAAGTTCTATAAACTTTTTTTCATGATGTTATATAACACTCTTTTGTCTTCGTCAGTTAAGATGGTGCTTTTATCCTGCTGAAGAAACTTTCGTTTAAAAGCGCCAATTGCTGCGGTAGAGTCTTTTATATCATATCCTATTATTCTTAAGGCCTGCAGGCTGTTGAAGTCAGTTGGCAAACTATCTGTCGTTGTATCGTACCAAAGGCCAAAACCCTGTTGCGCCAAAACCTGCCAGGGAAAGTTTACATTCGGATCTACCTTACGGGTTGGAGCAATGTCTGAATGACCAATAAAATTTGCAACAGGTATTGCGTACTTCCTTTTTAGGGTATCCAATAATACAAGAAGGCTGTTAATCTGTGGCTCAGTAAAATTTTCAAAGCCATTATTGTCAATTTCAATACCGAGCGAAGAAGAATTAATATCGTTCAGGCTACCCCACTTTCCAATGCCTCCATGCCATGCCCTGAGATAGTCGTTTAGCATGTGATGTATTGTTCCATTTTTACATATCACGTAATGCGCGCTTACCTGTGTTTTAGGCATGGTAAAAGTTTTAAGCGTTTGCACGCAACTGTTTTGAGCCGTGTGATGGATAATTACGAAGTTAGGTTTGCGTATATTAAAGTTTGTAGTGCCTATCCACGAAGCATTCGGTGCATTGTTAACAGGAAACATTTCAGGTTGTTGACGAAAGATTTTTGAATATTGCTTAGCCTGTTTTTTATAACTCTTATTCGTCTGCCGGTAGGGCGAATGATGGCAGCCATAAGTAATAATAAATAAGATAATAAATAAGAAAAAATACCTGCTCATACAATAGATTTAGACAACTGTAAATTAAGCAAAGAAGGTATTGAACAAAATAAATTCCAAACTTCTATCTATAATCTATTCCTACGTGCAGTTCGTTGCATTTCAATATTATTTTTAATAACTTTCATGCAAACTAAACTTCATGGAAAAGTCAACAAGTGTTTTTAACCGCAGAAACTTTATTAAAGCAGGCACGGTACTTACGGCCGGCTTAACCGCTGCACCACTAATTTCTAAGGCGGAAAAAATCATTGAAAAAGACGATGAGGTTGGTATTAATATAATCGGTCCAAGAAAGGGTTTTTCGCCTCATATCGGAAGTCTCGCTTCGATGATGGATTGGATGAGAATGGTTGTATTATCATCAGTGAAAAACATGACAGTTGCACAATTAGATTATTTACAGGATGCAAACTCTAATACTATAGGCGCTATGTTATTACACTTAGCTGCAACCGAAACTTATTATCAGCTACACACTTTCGAAGGAAAGAAATGGGGAAGCTGGGATGAGAATATAAAAAAAAGGTGGGACATACCTATGGGGCTGGGGGATGTGGGAAGAAAAACAATTAAAGGAAACAACCTCGATTATTACCTAAACATCTTACAGGAAACACGAACTAAAACTATTGAAGAATTTAAAAAAAGAGACGACAACTGGCTGATGGCTGTAGACAAAACATGGCCCTGGGGACCTACTAATAATTATTGCAAATGGTTTCATGTATGCGAGCATGAGTCAAACCATAATGGACAGATTAAGTGGATAAAGAGCAGGTTACCCGGCGCAAAAGCAGGTAACGATTAGAGATTAGATGAATGCAAGTTGAAGTAATTGATTAAAGTTTTGGATAATTTGTAGTACATCTCTTTTAGCCCGCTACGAAAAATGATGTGATGTGGTAAAAGGTAAAGAAAATATGAACGACACATATTATTCTTCCTCATAAAATTCTTCTAACGACGCAAAGTAAGCCTGGTTCCAGCCTTCCACTATGTCCTCATATTCCTCATCGGGAATGTTTGTGTGCTTTAGCTCTACAGACGTTCCGTTTTTATGCGGATGAAGTTTAATTGTAACTATCGAGGGTTGTTCCTGGTCGAAATACCATTGTTGCACTATCTTTTTCCCTGCTTCAAATTCAAGATTTCGTCCAACAATGCTTTCATCCCATAATGAGAATTCACTGCCAGGTTCTGTTGACATTTCAGCCTTTTCGCCCGTCCATAACTGAATGGTAGCCGGATTAGTTAAAGCGAGGTACACTTCTTCGGGAGGTGCCGGCAGGATATAATATTTCTTATAGTCTTTCAACTATTTTTCTTTTATCTCCATTTTGTTGGGATCTGCCTTTTCAGTGGCTTGAACGGATTGGCTGCCGTTCTCAACCTCTACCGTTTTAGTTGTTACTGCATACTTATTCGGGTGAATTTCAGAACCGTATTTAAGTGCATAAGCCTTGGTAAATTCAGCCCCAAAATAAAGAATGATTGAAGAGTAATATACCCATAGTAATAACACCACTAATGAACCCGCAGCGCCATAAGTACTGCCTACCTCACTTTTGCTTATGTAGAAAGAAATGGCAAACTTACCCAGAAGAAACAGTACAGCCGTTGCAATAGCACCTGCCCACACATCTTTCCATTTAATATTTGCATCTGGTAAAACTTTAAAGATCACGGCGAAAATAGAAGTGACAACAATAAGGGTAAGGACCAGGTTGATAATGTAAAAAACTACTACAGTTACCTCAGGAAAGTTTGCCCTTAGCCTTTCACTTAATCCTTCAATAAGCGCCGTTACACCTAATGATACCAATAGCAGAAATCCAAGACTTGCTATTACGGAAAAAGATAAAAAGCGGTTCTGTATCATTTTAAGCCAACCTTTTTTTGGTTTAGGCTTAAGTCCCCAAATGGTATTAATAGAGTCCTGTATTTCGGCAAAAACTGTAGTAGCACCAATTAATAAGGTAATACCGCCAATAATAGCGGCGATCTTGCTTTTACCGGCAAGGGAAGCATTTTTAATAATCTCCTGTAATTGTGCTGCCGTATCTGCCCCGACAAACCCCGCAAGTTGTCCATAAATTTTCCCTTCCACGGCTTCCCTTCCTAAAAATATACCTGCTAACGAAATGATCATAATAAGCAAAGGAGCCATAGAGAAAACGGTATAGTAAGCTAAAGAACCGCTCATTTTAGTTACTTTATCGTTACCAAAACCTTTAAACGAATTCTTTAGAACTTCCCAAAGCCCTTTAAATGAAAACTTCTCCTTCATAATTTATTCTTTAGCCTACAGATACTACAAAAAAGCTACCAAGAGTAAAAGTTGCGATAATCCTTTACCCTATGGTTTTTAATGTACTGAACTTCTTTTAGGAACGAAAAGTGCCGAGTAGGTTAAACCCACTAGGAC
>MWYU01000665.1 GCA_002050375.1 Chitinophagales bacterium 62-2 | reverse complement strand
GTCTTGGATCACCTTGTTGTTGGCTGGGATCCATTTGCATGCCTCCCATCCCCGGGGCTGGGGCAGAGGGCGGCGGCGGTGCAGTATTTATGTTAGTTACTTCAACTTCAAATTTTAACGCTGAATAAGGAGGTATCGTAGGCGGCGCACCGGGAGGACCATAACCCATCAATGTAGGAATATACAAAATTCCTTTTCCGCCTTTTCCAAAATAGGTTAAACCTTCTTCCCAACCTCTAATGGTTTTACCTTCACCTACTACAAATGAAAACGGCTGAGGATGACCAAATTTAGGATCCTTATTGCTGTCAAAAACCTTCCCACTTTCGAGCAGCGAACCGGTATAGTTAACCGTTACCTGGTTTCCGTTCTGAACCTTTTGATTTACATCTCCTGGGTTTTGCAATTCTACAAAAACGCCGTTAGTTGTTTTTTGTGCCTTAACACCTTTTTTCTTTAGATAACTTTCCATTTGAGCAATCTCCCTGTTTTTTTCCTTTTCAAACTCCTGCTGCTGGTCTTTTGCCATATCTTCCTGCCCGGCAAAAGCACCCAATACCTTTATATTGTAAACAATTTGATCCCTTCTCTTAAATGTCTCGTTATATTGTGCCTGTCCTCTTTTTACCAATGTATCAACCTGGGAGATAATTACAAGACTATCTCCTACCGCAGCCATCTTAAGCACCTCGTTAAAGTCGTGCGAAAGACGTGAAGAGGTATCAACAGGAACATACTCGGGAAGGCGGTTATAAGTAGTAAATAAAGCCGAATCTTTAGGCGATAATTTAACGACAACATTAATTTTTGCAATCTGGCCTCCTTTAAGCTTTTGCTTACCATTGCCCTCAAAAATTTTATAGGCAAGCCCAGATTTTGTTTTTTCGTAATTGGTATTGCAGGAAGTAATCATTATAACCAGTGCTGCAAATGCAAGGATTTGTTTCATATTTATTATTTTAATTGTTCTTCGTATTGTTTTATAACCTCTATAAATTTTCTTATTGTATTGTCAAGAGAATCACTGCTGCGGCCACCTGCCGCATTAAAGTGTCCGCCACCTTCAAAATGCTGCCGGGCGAAGGTGTTTACATCAAACCCACCCTTGCTTCTAAAGCTCCACTTTCTTTCCTCATCCCGGTCAATAACCAAAGCTCCCATTTTAATTCCCTGTATGCTTAAAAGGTAATTTACCAACCCTTCTGTATCGCCGGTTTTAACATGAAAGCGTAAAAGCTCGTTTTTAGAAATAGCCATAAATGCGGTATTGTATTCATAAAAAACTTCGAGCTTGTTTAACAGTGCATGACCAATAAAGCGAAGGCGGTTCTCTAAAAAGCTGTCGTAAATATTTTCGTGAACAAGTGTATGGTTAAAACCTGTTTCGTTTAGGTGCGCTACCATACGATGAACATTTGCTGTTGCCGACGCGAATCGGAACGACCCTGTATCAGTCATGACGCCTGTATAAAGGCATTGGGCAACCTGCTCGTTAATCTTTCCGGCAAAGCCGCTTTCCATAATAAAATCATACACCATTTCGCTCGTAGAGCTTTTGGCCGTATTGCTTATGCCATAATCAAAATAGTTCTTCTGGGGTTGCTGGTGATGATCGATAAGTATTCTGGTACATGTAAGATTGGCGAGAACAGGTTCCATGTTTTTGGTGCGATGCAATACATTAAAGTCGAGGCAAAAAAGAACTTCTGCTTCCTGGATAACCTTTGTTGCCACCTCTTTCGATAGTTCAAAATCAACCACCTTATCGCAGCCCGGCATCCATTTTAAAAAGCTTGCCCAATTAGTTGGAGATATCACTGTAACAGAATGACCTAACTGAATAAGAAAGTGATACAGTCCAAGCGAAGAACCCATAGCATCGCCATCTGGTTTTTGATGGGTTGTAATAGCAATTTTTTTAGGATCTGTTAGTTTTGAGTAAAACGCTTGTATAGATTGCATAGAGAGGGCGCAAAATTCATTTATTTGGTTAAGAACGGCAAAAGAATTTTACACTCTTAACAAAATTCCTTTTTAAAATGTTGAGATTTCGCTTTTATAACGCCTACTTTTGCGCGCCAAATACAAGGTTATGACTAACAGAACTTTTACAATGATTAAGCCCGATGCCACTGCTAAAGGCCATACAGGCGCAATTTTAGACCAGATAATTAAAGCCGGTTTCACCATTAAAGCAATGAAATGGACGAAGCTAACTGCGGAAAAAGCCGGTGAGTTTTATGCTGTCCACAAAGAAAGATCTTTTTATGGCGAGCTGGTTGAGTTTATGAGCAGTGGAAATATTGTAGCCGCTATTCTTGAAAAGGAAAATGCAGTAGCAGACTTTCGCAAACTGATAGGTGCTACCAATCCTGCCCAGGCTGAGGAAGGTACCATTCGTAAAAAATTCGCTTCTTCAGTTGGTGAAAATGCAGTACACGGCAGCGATAGTGATGAGAACGCGGAGATTGAAGGAAATTTCTTTTTTAGTAATCTGGAGCGGTTTTGAAGTTCTATCAGAATAATAATATGGCCTGTCGATTGTCTGACAGGCTTTTTTTATGCTATCACAAAAGGACTACAAAATATGGCTTGCCTATGTCTCTATAACAATCCTCTTCTTACGGCTGCTAATTACCCGCATCATTTGTAAAACAACGGCAAGTAAAATGAGTGTGAACCCAACGTAGAACCAATCACTCAAATACTTATTTTCCTTATACACAATAAAAGCGAGGATGATGCCGTACACAGGTTCAAGATTAAGTGTAAGGTTTTGCGTAAAGGCAGATACTTTCTGCAGGGCCTGCAGCGAAAGATCCATGGCAAGTATCGTACAAACCCAACTCAATAATAACAGCCAGAGAACGTCCACTTTGTCCGGCACTAAACGTTCGGTTGGGAGCACATATAAATAAAGAGGCATTACCAGCGTAAGAAAGAGCCAGCCACCGCTAAGCTCGTACAGCATCATTGTTTTTGGCGCGGTGTACGACACCTGGTTCTTGTTAAAAATAGAAAATACACAACTTAAAACTGTACAAATAATACCGAGTATAATACCGGTTTTATATTGCGGATCGAAATGAAAGATGAGATAGATACCCGCAATACCAACAAGGCCTAAAAAGATTTCAACGGGTACTACTTTTTTGCGTGTCATCATCGGCTCAAGCAGGGCAGTAAAAAGTCCGGCTGATGAGAGACAGGTAAGCGCAATGGAAACATTTGAATACTTAATGCTTCCATAAAAAAAACACCAATGCAATGCAATCAATCCCCCAATGCCAAAAAGCTGCCAACGTTGTTTTGGCGAAACACTTTGCAATTCATTCCGCATGCGCATTATTATATATAACGTAACAATTGTAATGACAAGGCGGTACCAAACAAGCAGACCTTCGTTAAGTGAAATAAGCCTTCCTAAAACACCGGTAAATCCCCAAAGAAAAACCGCAGCATGCAGTTTTAGTAAAGTCTGCTTCATGAGGCTGCAAATATAAGCGAGTTGATTTGCCTTAATAATTGCCTCTTTTCAAAGAAGATTATGTTGGCAAATAATATAATTTGTGCAGTAGTTGCAGTTATCTAAATTGTATCAAATAAAGTTGTATGGAACCTATTATAACGGTTAAAAACCTTTGGAAGAATTACGGAAGCAAGCAGGTTCTTAAAGGGATTGACCTCTCCATTTATCCTGGTCAGGTCATTGGTTATATTGGCCCAAACGGTGCCGGAAAAAGCACCACTGTTAAAATTCTTTGCGGGCTCATCAGCGATTATGAAGGGTATGTATCAATAAAGGGTATGGATTTGAAAAAAGATACTTTGGCTGTAAAAAGCATTATCGGTTATGTGCCTGAGCTTGCTGAATTGTATGATGTGCTTACACCTATGGAATTCTTAACTTTTATGGCTGAGCTTTATAACCTCGATACTGTCATCGCCGAAGAAAGAATTATTAAAATGATGACCGCCTTTGGACTTGAAAATAATATACACCAGCGGATGGATACATTTAGTAAAGGAATGCGGCAGAAGGTACTTATTACGTCAGGGCTGTTGCACAATCCCGACATAATTATTTTGGATGAACCATTAAGTGGTCTTGATGCAAACAGTGTTATAATTATAAAAGAATTGATAAGCCGGTTAGCCAGGGATGGAAAGACCATTTTTTATTGCAGCCACATGATGGACGTGGTTGAAAAAGTAAGCGACCGCATAGTTTTAATTGATAACGGGGTAGTAATAGCCAACGGAAGTTTCGAAGAACTTCAACAACAGCAAGGCAACCAAAGCCTCGAAAAGATTTTTGCAGGCCTTACTGGTAACGACAGTATGAATAATGCCGCCGATGCTTTAAGAAGTGCATTTGAAAATTAATTTTTAAACAACGGTCTTTAAAAAATAGGTAACGGTCAATAAAGAATGTTTAAATCATTATTTGGGAGCAAAGAGAACCGGCCATCAAAACCTCGAAGGAACATTATAAACCGCTTTTTCCTTAATGCTGTTCTTTTGCCTTCGTCATTATACAAGCGAATGGGTGTTAATGTTAGCCACCTTAAATCGATATTACATACCAAGCTGTTAATGGATGACCGACGCCCTAATACCATACAGCAAACCCGCGCAAAAAAAGATGGGAACATCACCGGGGCAACCTTAGGAACGATGTTAATCTCTGCGCTTATGGGTGCATTTTTCCTGGTTAGCTTCTTTGCAGGTAAAGATTATGTAACCCATCTTACGATATATTTTTCGATGTATATCTTCCTGCTTGCTTCTTCTCTAATATCCGATTTTACATCGGTGCTTATAGATATACGCGATAACTATATTATTTTACCTAAGCCGGTAACAGACCGGACGGTTGTTACTGCCAGGTTGCTTCATATCATTATCCATGTTAGTAAAATTGTTTTACCCATGTCGCTGCCCGGGATTATTTACATGGCATTTAAGACCAATCCCTGGGGTTCTATTGTTTTTATGATAATGCTCATCTTTTCATCTTTGCTTACCATCTTTATTATTAATGCATTGTATATTTTTATTTTAAGAGTTACCACACCCCAAAAGTTTCAAAGCATTATCAGTTACTTCCAGATATTCTTTGCCGTTTTTCTTTATGGCAGTTACCAAATAGTTCCGCGGATGATAGACAGAGCAAATCTTGAAGGATACAGTATTACGGGTAATAAGTGGGCGTGGTCAGCGCCTCCTTACTGGTTTGCCACAGCATGGCAAGGCCTTTCAAAATTTGATTTTGAAGCAGCAAATATTGCAGCTATTGCTTTAAGCATTGTGTTTCCGCTGGCAAGTATTTATGTTGTTATAAAATACTTTGCACCCTCTTTCAATCAAAAGTTATCGCTTATTAACAGCAGCAATGCCGAACAGGAAAGTGTGCCGGTTAAAGGTAAAAGAATGGGTTCTACAACACCGGCTTATGTAAAAATGATGGCTGAATGGTTCAGTAAAAAAGGAGCAGAAAGAATGGCTTTTCTTTTTTGCTGGAAGATGACAAGCCGAAGCAAAGATTTTAAGCTGAAAGTTTACCCGGCAATTGGCTATATGATCGTTATCCTGGTGTTGCCTTTTTTTACAAAAAGAAATTTCAATTTGGATAGAATTAAAGATGCTGATGCTGCACCATTTATTTTTATTGGCTTTATCTACTTCAGCAGTTTTCTCGTGATGCAGGCTATAGCGCAAATGAGCTATTCAGAAAAGTTTAAAGCAGCATGGATATATTTTATTACGCCTGTAAAAGCACCCGGGCAAATAATAAGCGGCGCCCTAAAAGCAGCAATGGCAAAATTTTATATTCCTATAGTTATATTAGTATCAACTGCGGCAATTATTTTAGCGGGACCGGAGTTGCTTCCTAATTTATTGCTTGGCTTGTTTAACGAAGTATTGATCTGTTCGCTAATAACTTATATAACAGTTAAAGAACTTCCTTTTTCGATGCAGCAAAGTAATAATGCAAAATCAGGCAGTTTTATTAAAGGTTTATTTATGCTTATTATACCTGCTATGGTAGCGTTGCTGCATTTTTTAATTTACAAGTTCACTCCTGTAGTATATATATTTATTGTTCTGTCTGCTGTTGCTACCTGGCTTACCCTTGGCAGTATAAATAACATTGGCTGGAATAAGATTCTAAGTAAAGCAGACTAATAGAAAAAATAGAATTATACTGTAGTTAAAGAAGAACTTTTAAGTGTAATGCGTATTCATACTCCTGCTGATATAATGTTGTAAAAAATAAGTGCTTCCCTATTACCAGGAAAGCACTTCTGCGAGTTTGATGCGCAATCGGGCTTATTGTAAGCTTTCACTTACTCATCCGTTATAAAAGTACAAAATATTTATATATGCTCATAATTTTTTACCTTAAAAATGAGAAGAAATAAAAAGCGCAATTGCGTTTTCCAATGTCTCACGGATTTTTTATTTTTTACCACAGAAAAATGCAAGAGTTTTCGCAGACAGCGCAGAGACAAGGAAACTATTTCTTTATAACCAAAAAGCCTGTTTAACAAATTATTCCACAACTGGTTGAATAATTTCCCTGCATTTTTTGACTGCTCGTTTAAATATCATTGCTAATTTAACAGGAGAACATGCACAAAGGGAATTAATTTGAAAGTAACAATCAAAACGGAAATGTGCTATTTTTCAACCATTGCTTTTAAACTCATTGCGTTTTCAAAAGCATTACCCATTGTATTATTGAAATAAGCATAAACGTCCTTGCCCTCGTGAAGTAGGCTCCTCATCTTCTCAGCCTGTTCCTCAAGAAACCCTATACTATAGCTTCCTCTATAATCACCCTTCGGCCCATGAAACCTGAAATAAATAAACGCGGCTCCTTCATTAAAATTAAAATTCTTCGACTTCGGCATATCATGTAAAACTATGGAGGTGTTGTATTTATCAAGAAGAGTGTAAGTTTTACTGCTATACCAGGTTAGGCTTCTAAACTCAATTGCTTTCCGCCACTGATTTTCGGGATCGAGTTTATCAAGTCTTACTAAAATTTGTTTTAGTGGTGTTGTGAAATCGGCAGTGATGCGGCCGGGAAGTTGAATAAGCAGGCAGCCTTTCTTATCCCCAATATGATTTGCGGAGGTAAAGAAAACGTCGATATTCTCAAGGTTAATATTAAGCTGTTTTACATGAGTAACTTCCTGCCATACTTTTATGGTGAACTGGAAGTCTGTCGGAACGTCACATAGCCACTTCTTAAAAGTTGACTGCCTGGGAATTTTATAAAATGTGCTATTTACTTCAAGTGTATTAAACAATGAGGCGTAGTAATTAAGGCGGCTTGATAGCTTAAATTCATTAGGGAAAGACTCCTTTGTGCCTGGCGTGACAATGCCACTTGTGCCGATCCTAAAAATTCCTCTGCTTTGGTTAATCATTAGTTCAACTGCGAATACATTGCTACTTCACGAAAGCCTACTACTCAGGTCCCAAATGTTCTATGAACGTTAGCTTTTCAACGGCTGCCCAACCGCGATAGCACAATCGTGACCAGGCTGACCATGCGCCGGGTTTAATTTAGCAGTTCCGGCTGCATTGATTGCGGGCTTGGAAAGGGTAGGAAAGAGTTGAGTAGCTGGTGCAGCTTGCTGAACATCCTTTACCACTGCGGCGGGAGGCGACGTTGGAGTAGCCGATGCAGTTGGCTGAACTTGTTTTACAGGCGAATTAAGTGGAGCGCCTACAGCTATATCACATCTATGTCCCGGCTGTCCATGTGCAGGATTTAGTCCGGTTGTTCCGCTTGCATTGGCAGCAGTTGTAGAAAAGACCGGAGAGGTTTGAGTAGCGGGTGGAGATTGTTGAACCTGCTGCACACCTGAAGTAAGTGGAGCGCCAACAGCTATTTCACATCTATGTCCCGGTTGGCCGTGTGCAGGATTGAGTGCTCCAATACTATTTCCTGTACCGGATTGAACAGGGATTGAAGGAAACATTTGTGGAGTTCTTGTTCCGGTTGTCTTATTTATGTTGGTAAATACACTTTTATTAGCATCGCCGGCAACCGGGTAGGTAATGGGTTTCGCAGTGGAATTAGTTGGATCATTTTGATACCCGTTTGCCTGACAAGCGCTTAAAAATATGATGGCGACGATGCAGGCAGGTAATAAATTCTTATTCATGTTTTAAACTATTTGGGGAAGCTTAATTACTAATTACTAACAAATCAAATGTTAGGTAACCCAATTGATTTTGTTGTTGCAGTTATAAACTCTCAGGTTACTTTGAAATGAAAAGATAATGATTTTCAGGGCTTCTTCCCCTGTTAGGGAAAACTTTAAGGTTTTCCTGTGTCTGTGTAGGCGGCACTATTTTTCATTTCAATAGTTAACCTGCATTTACTATTATTAAATTGGTATTAGAAGCGCTCATCCCTATTTAGCTAATAGGCAATGGCAAAAATTACACAAGCTCTAATTCTAACAAACTCCTCATAATATCAAAAGGCAACAAGAACTACAACCTCGTTCAGTTACAATTAATCTGGTAATGCTACATTTGCTGCCTAGTAAATTGCAATATGAAAAAAACACTTTCACTCGCACAACCGGAGCAGAACAAAACACTTAGACAGAACGAGACATGACGTCAGAGGCCTCTGTTTATTCTGCCTCGAGGTCATCATTCGAAGACATTCGAACAACCTGTAGGGAAGAACGGAACACTAGGCAAAACGGGGGCATTCAGCAAGGCAGGAC
>MWYU01000588.1 GCA_002050375.1 Chitinophagales bacterium 62-2 | reverse complement strand
GTAACTGGCAACGAAGATGGAGCACATTCATGTGCAGCTCATGTATTATGGGCAATGCAGGAATTTGGATTTACCATTCCACCAAACGTAAATGCCTATTGGGTAAATAAGGCCGGACCAGGCAAAAGCTATATAGAGGCCGGTGGAGAAAGACATTTATATACGAATAAGACTTTGTACAACACTATATACAACCTCTTATATTTTGCTAACCTTCTGCAACAACATCCTATTAATACCAACCTTATAGAACTTGCAGAAATTGCAAAGCAGGAAAGCGATCCGGAGGAATAACAGCGCTGATCGATTCCATTAGTTATTTATAACTCCCAAATTTTTTCTAATGAAAACTTTCTTGTCAATACCCGTGTTTTTAATGTTAATGTTTTTTGCAGGTTCCTGCAAGAAAACGTCTACCGTTATGTTAAATGAAAGAGTAGACACTGCTTCAGTACTTAAACTACAAGGATCATTCATGGGTATAGGATCGGAACGGGTGACAGGGCAGGCGAAAATATATTTGCAAAAAGACAGGTATTATCTGGCTCTTGAAAACTTTACAACCACTAACGGGCCTGACCTAAAAGTGTACTTATCCCAGCAGGCAGAACCAAATAACTTTATAAAACTGGGTGATCTTAAATCAACTAATGGTAATCAGGTTTATGACATTGCAGGCATGCCTGATTTTACAAAGCATAAGTATGTGCTTATTCATTGCGAAAGATTCAACCATTTATACGGAAGTGCACAGTTAAAATAAATTACTCATGAAAAAATATTGGTTATATAAAAGTGTAATGGCTGCTATTGTTATTGCGTTTTTTCTTTGCAATAGTTTTACCAATAAGCAAATTCCGGCAACAATGAAGACGGTTACCAACAAAGGTTTTGCTGTTGTTGAATTGTTTACTTCTGAAGGATGTTCAAGTTGTCCGGCTGCTGATGCTGCTATCGCACGACTTTTATCAAAGCAAATAAAGGATGTGTATATTCTTAGCTATCATGTAGATTATTGGGACCGGTTGGGCTGGAAGGATGAATTTAGTCAACAGAAGTTTTCTGCAAGGCAACAGGAATATTCAAGACATCTTTCGTTAGACGGAGTTTACACTCCACAAGTTATTGTAAACGGAACGGCGCAGTTTGTAGGTTCAAATGAAAGTGCATTAGGTAACGCCGTAAACAATAGTATAAATAAGGGGAGTTCATCCAATATTCAGATAACTGCAAAAAAGACAAATAATACCGTAGATGTTAGTTATAATATTACAGGTAGTAATGAACCAATGTTATTGAATGCTGCAATTGTACTTCCCGAAGCTGATACAAAAGTTAAAAGGGGTGAAAATGGAGGCAGGATGCTACATCACGTAAATATTGTAAGTAACTTAAAGGTGTCAGAAGTAAAAGGCTCCGGCGAACTTATTATTGAGATACCAGGCCAACTAACTGGTAAACCTGTAAAAATTATAGCCTATACGCAAGCTAAGCAAAGCTTTAAAGTATTGGGAGCAGACGCGGTAGATTTGTAAATCGTTTTGCCTATAATTGTTTTATAAGAGTTAAAATGTTTTTTCATAATAAAAAGAGAAACCTTTCAAAATCTAGCTTTAAGTTTTCACCTAACGCTGCATGCTTACGTATATATAATACAAGAAAAATAACTTGATAATTTCGATCAAACTTATAAATGTGAAGACTTCAATTATTTTATTATTTTCTATTTGGTTTGCGCTTAGTGCGTGCAGTCAAAATGCGTCGAAGGCAAAAGCAGAACCACGTTTAAGCGCCAAACAACTATCAAAATATAGCCAGGCAGCATTTGCTGCAGGCTGCTTCTGGCATGAAGAAGCCCTATTTGAAAGCGTAAAAGGCGTAAAGGAAGCAGTGTCGGGCTATGCAGGTGGAAACACAAAAAACCCTACTTACGAGAGCATTGAAACTGGCAACACAGGCCATGCAGAAACAGTAAATGTTTTTTATGACTCAACTGTAATTGATTACCCAACTTTATTAAAAGTGTATTTTTCAGGACAAGATCCAACACAGGTTAACGGACAAGGGCCTGATAATGGAACTCAGTATCGTTCTATTGCTTTTTACAGAAATAATGGTGAAAAGAAAATGGTTGAAGACTACATTAAAAGCATTCAGCCTAAGTATAAGGAACGTATAGCAGCACAGGTTATGCCTTTAACTAAATTTTGGACTGCCGAAGATTATCACCAAAATTACATCGACAAAAATCCAAACGGAGGTTACGTACAGATGGTAAGTATCCCGGAAATTAAGAAGCTGCAAAAACAATATCCACAGTTAATTAAACCAGGTCATAATTATTAAAAACAAACTTTTAATAATGTCTTTCTTGCATAACACTTATTAATATTACCATTTTATAAAAGCAAATTTTCAAATATGAAAACAAGTTTCGTCTTAATCATTATAGTCGCTTTCGTTTCCTGCACACAGGCACAATCAAAAAATGCAAAAAAATTCGAGATAACAAGATCGGAAGCTGAATGGAAAAAAATGCTCACACCCGAGCAATATCACGTAACGCGTGAGCAGGGAACAGAAGCGCCGTTCAACAATGCTTATAACGACAATCACGAAAAAGGTATTTATTCATGCATCGGTTGCGAACTTCAGCTTTTTACCAGCGATAACAAATTTGAAAGCGGTACCGGCTGGCCAAGCTTTTATAAACCCCTGGTAAAAAAGAATGTAGAAGTTAGTAAAGACGGTGCTTTTGGGATGACCCGTGATGAAGTTCATTGTGCACGGTGCGGCTCTCATTTAGGCCATGTTTTTAATGACGGTCCTAAGCCTACCGGTCTTAGATACTGCATGAACTCTGCTTCATTGAAGTTTCAAAAGATGTAGGTAAGAGTTCAGCTTATAATAGCCGGCACCCCTTAATTGGGCATTTGAAGCGGATATTGACGCCTGATTTCTTAGGTAGATATTGTACATATGAAAACAATAGTAAAAAAACATCCATTAGCCATCAGGTGGTTTCATTGGTTCAACTTCCCGATTTTAGCTATCATGATTTGGAGTGGACTGTTAATCTATTGGGCCAACGATGTATATAATATTAGCTGGGGGAATAAAATTTTAATAAGGTTTTTTCCTGATGGTTTTTATAAAACCCTTCATATTCCCTTTCGCCTTGCTGAAGGCATGAATTGGCATTTTGCTATAATGTGGCTCTTCTTTATAAATGGCCTGTTGTATGTGTTGTTTACCATTTTTTCCGGTCAATGGAAATTTCTTCTACCCAACAAACATTCTTTTAAAGAAGCATGGCAAGTGCTGCTTCACGATTTGCATATCAAAAAGTACGAACCGCCTTTTGCAAAATATAATGCAGCTCAACGCATTGCTTATACCTCAATTGTAGTAATGGGCATCGGTTCTTTACTTACAGGACTCGCTATTTATAAACCTGTTCAGTTTAAAACTATTACGTGGCTTTGCGGCGGATATAAAGCAGCAAGGGCGGAACATTTTATACTGACTATCGGTTATGTTCTTTTTTTCCTTGTACATATTGTTCAGGTAGCAAAAACTGGCTGGAATAATTTTCAGGCAATAATAACCGGCTTTGAAATTTTTAAAACTACTCCGCAAAAATCAGAACATGAAAAAGACTGATCAGTTTTTTAAGCAGGAGAGCATGTCAGAAAAGCAAGTCAGGAGTAGAACAATTATCGCTTTTTCTGTTTTTGCCATCTTATTATTTATAGTATTCATAAGCTACCTATGGATAAAAAATCAACCAAAAGTAGCGGGCACACAAAAGCCTTTAAGAACTTCATTAAACATAAATGAAAAAATATTTTCTAAAATTTTCGATAGCAGTCAGCTAGTAAAAGAGTATCCTAAAAGTGCTGCCGCAAAAAAGGTTCGTGTTAATGGTTATGACGGTTTGAAAGATACTGTGAGTGAAGAAACCTGGCGTCTGCACATTGTTCGGAAAACGAGAGATACATTAAAGCTTGCTCTTGCAGATATAAAGAAATTACCCAAAAGAGAGATTGTATTCGATTTCAAATGTATTGAAGGCTGGAGCCAGGTTACACATTGGGCAGGTGTGCCTCTTAAAACATTTATGGAACATTATCATCTCGAAGACCAGGCCTCCATGAAATATATCGGCTTACAAACGCCGGATAAAGAATATTATGTAGGCATTGATATGCCGAGTGCACTGCAATCTCAAACACTTCTTTGTTATGAGATGAATGGTAAGCCTCTGCCGGTAAATCAGGGCTTTCCCCTGCGTTTAATCATACCTGTGAAGTATGGTATTAAACATTTAAAAAGAATTGGAACTATGTTTTTCAGTAATAATAAACCTGCCGATTATTGGGCCGAAAGAGGATATGATTATTATGCCGGACATTAATTTTTAAAGATGCCAGTGCCAATAATACATCCAGGCATTATGGCGATATCGAAGTAGAGAATGAAACTTTTTTAAGACGACATTCCAAACTTTCCAGTATAGTTTATTAATGCTAAAAATATTGAATTCCCGCGGCGAGGATTTACAACGCGAGGAAGGCTGGAAATTACTTTTGCCTTAAGTAATGCAGCTACAAATAGCTAAGCCACCGTTTTTTGTGCTTCAACTTGTAATTGCTAAACCAATTACAAACCGGGTATAAAGCAACTACGACCAAAATCCATATCATGTAAACAACCGATAGTGAAAGACCCTCCCCGGGAACAATGAATTTGAACGGGAACTGCGGATTTAGTTTCCATCCTTCCCCAAAAGAATGCCCACGTGCCAGAAAGAAAATCATTGTAAGAAAATGAAGCAGATAAAAGTGAAGGATATAATACAAAAAAGGCACCCTGCCATAAACAGTAATGATACCTGCTAAACGGCTTTTTATTTTGTCCGACGCGGCCAGCAACAACAATGCAGGGCCAATAGTCATACACATATACAATAAAGAAGGTGGATATTTTGTAGTGTTGACAAAGGAAAATAACGTTAATAAAGAGGTTTGTTGATTTGTCCAATCACGCGGATCTCCATAAACATTGGTTGCCCGAAGTGCAATGAAGAAAAGAATAATACCGAGCCCAAGCTGTATCAATAACTTTCTTCTTTGCTTTCCTTCATACTTAGTAAAAATCTTTCCAAAACAATAACCAAGCAACATTAAACCAGTCCACGGAAGAAAAGGATAAAAGACGTCTAAATTATGGTTACCCCACAAATGATAGAAACCAGGATGATGTATCAGGTCATAAATAAATAGAAAACTTTTTTGGTCAGCTTCATAAAAGTCAAGAGCATTATGACCAAGCACAATGATTAAGCCTGTAATTAAAATCATTTTATAAGGCATTCGAATAGCTGCACCCAATAACACCATGCTGATTCCGATTGCCCATATTGTTTGAAAAATAATAGAACTGTAAGTAGGATCAAATGTGAATGCGAGACTCATTACAAAAATCTCAATAAGTATAAGCCATAATCCTCTCTTAATTAAAAATATGCTTAACTGGTTTTTGGTTTTTCTAAGGCTTTGGAGATATATAGATGTGCCAGCCAGAAATACAAAAACAGGTGCGCAAAAATGCGTTATCCAACGGGTAAAAAATAAAATAGGTGTTGTGGTTTGCAGGTTTAACGGATCATCCGTAAATGCCGCTGCATGAAACATATCACGTGTATGATCCAGCGCCATAATAATCATCACTAATCCTCTCAAAAGGTCGATGGAAGTTATGCGGTAAGTTCCTTGCGCTATTCCGCTACTATAAGATTTTCGGTCTTCGGTCGTTGGGTTTCTTGTTATAGAAATCATGTATAAATAATTGGTAAGTAAATAATTTTAAGTCGAGACAACTCGACCATTTTTGGTGGGCGATTTGTACTTGTTGTACCAGTAATACAAAGCCACGAACGACATCTGATAAATGAATCCGGTCTGTTTGTTCAGTTAGTTGCAAGCTTGTCGGAGATCTTTCATAATAAATTCTTTTAAGTAAAATAACTTCTCAAAGTGTTTCATTTTTTCATATCAAATTATTATTTCCGCATCATTGTGTTCTTCGTTTAATCAGCCAGTATCCAGGCCATGTTAATGCTGTAATCGTCAGTATAACAAAAAGGTTTTTTGTATCGGCAAAAGCATAACTAATGAAAAGTGTAATTGAAACAAGCAACATCAACAACGGTATTAATGGATAACCCCATGCCTTGTAGGGTCTTGGCAAATCCGGTTCTGATTTGCGAAGCCTGAATAAAGAAGCAAACATCATAATGCTGCTCGCCACGGTAATAAATGCACTTAAAGAAAACAATCGTTCAAATGAACCAATGCTAATTGTAATAATACCTATTAAGGCTGTAATGATCATTACAACATAAGGAGTGCCCCCCTTATTAACGAAAGTGCCTTTTTTTATAAATAACCCTTCATGACTTAAGCCATAAAGAATACGGGAACTAATCATCATTTGCGCATTTAATATACTCAGCAGGGAGAATAATGCAATTACTAAGAGGATAGTGTAACCCGCTTTCCCTAAAATTACCTGAGCTGCATCTGCTACTGCCAACTGCGAACCTGCAACAGCCGAAACGGGTAACACATACAGCAGAGCTATGTTTATAGATACATAAACTATCATAACTATAATTGCTCCGCCAAAAAGTGACCGCGGAATATTTTTGCCGGGATTGGTATCTTCTTCAGCCATAAAAGTTGGTGCATTCCAGCCATCATAAGTGCCTAAAGCCAATTGTAATCCCTTTATAAACGCAAGGAACAATCCTCCATTCATTACTGTACTGCTTAAGTTAGAATGTATTTCTTCTGATGATCTATTATAACCTCCTAACAAAAAACAACAAATAACCAATACTAAAAATGCAAATACTTTAATGAAGCTTGTAATTTGCTGTGTAAGACTTGCGGATTTTACACCTGTTAAATTTAATAGTGTAAATGCCATTAAAGCACTTAGCGCAATAAAAGTTTCATATCCTTGAATTGCAGGAAAAAGTAAAACAAGATATTCAGCTATAACAATTGAGAAATAACCCGGAGCAATAGCATTGTTTATATAATCAAACCAGCCGGTAACGAACCCCGGATAATCTCCGTAAGCCCGTTTTACATAATTAAAAGTTCCGCCTGCCTTGGGAAGCATGGCTGCTAATTCTGCTAACGAACCAAGCGCCATTAAAACATATACGCCTCCAAAAAACCAGGCAGAAATTATTAGCCATTTATAAGGTAGTATAGCTGCAACCAAACCGGGATTGCGAAGTATGCCTACACCAATAATACCGCCCACCATTACAGCCAGGCCAAAGCTTAGGCCGAGAACTTTTTTAAGACGATACTTACTAACATCTTTCATAGTGGTTCTATTAGTGCTATCTAAAATTTACCGGTTCCATAGAGATGTGCCAAGGAGCAAATACTATAAAAATTATTTTAACAACAAAGACTTTTTACTAATATTTCATTTTTTCAACTGCATTAAAAAAAGCATAAACAGCTTTTATTTCCTCTTCAGAATAATGGGTAAAACGTTTTCTGCACATGTCCGACATTAATGTCTATTTATTCGATTAGTAGATTTCAAAGGCAGTTTAGAAAGCTACTCACAAATTTTCACAATAGCTAACGAAGCAGTAGTAAGAATTGCATTAATCATTAAAGTGACTCTATTGTTACAATATTGCTGCTGACGAAATGCACTGATCGTAGTTTTTTAAATTAAGCTGTTATCTTTAATCAACTCATTGTAATGTTATTGCAAGACCGCTTCAGAATGGAACTCATACAAATACCGGAAACACTCGAAGAAAACGATGAATTTATCAGTAATCCTTCATGCAGGGATACTATTTATATGACAATCGATTTTTACAAAAAAGCGGGCTTTGCTCCACCCTGGATAGGTTACTACGCTAAACAAAATGATTGTTATGTAGGTGGTGCCGGTTTTAAGGGAGAGCCAATAAATGGGGCAGTAGAAATTGCTTACGCAACATTTGAGAAATATAGAAAGCAAGGAATCGGAACAGAGATTTGCAGGCAATTGGTCGAATTATCGCTGAGAAAAGATCCTGCTATTAGAATTACTGCACGAACACTTCCCGAAGAAAGCTTCTCTACTAAAATACTTAAAAAAAATGCTTTTGAATTTACCGGCTTAGTTAACGACCCCGAAGATGGTGACGTTTGGGAATGGGAATTTAAACCGGCAAAATAACATCCGGGCAGTTATAGATTAAAGTTGCACACAAAATTGTTCCTTCTAAATCTTGTTTAAATTATAATATGCGAGTACAAATTATTTTCAAATTATATGTTGCATGTATTTTTATAATAATCAGCACTACTTATACCGGCTGTGTATCTGCAAAACGTAATGGAGGCAAGCAAGAGTGGATACAACTTTTTAATGGTAGGGACATTAATGACTGGACGGTTAAGATTAACCATCACGAGGTTGGAGAGGATCCGGCTAACACTTTCCGGGTCGAAGATGGAATTATAAAAGTCCGGTACGATAAGTATGATAAATTTAATGAACAGTATGGTCATTTGTATTATAAACAACCCTTCTCCTATTATCATTTAATTGTAGAGTATCGTATCACCGGTGAATGGCGAAAGGATGCGCCAGCATATACGATAAAAAATAGCGGTGTTATGTTTCATTCGCAAGATCCGAAGACCATGCTGCGAGAGCAGGACTGGCCAATCTCTGTGGAACTTCAATTACTTGCGGGGCTCGGGAACGGTGCTGCACGTCCCACGGGTAATATGTGTTCACCGGGAACAAACGTGGTGTATAAA
>MWYU01000660.1 GCA_002050375.1 Chitinophagales bacterium 62-2 | reverse complement strand
TCTTTAACTTAACCAATAATTGCTGCAAATATAAATGCTTTTAGTTCTAAAACCATTCTTTTTTTTATTGATAAAAAATTTGTGACATAATGCTGTTGACAGTAACAACTGTGGTATATAAAAGGTTTATGATTTATAAAAGAGCAGTTTTAGATATTAAGACCGCCGCATACACTTAAAACCTGGCCCGTAACATAACTGCTCATATCGCTTGCAAGAAACAAAGTTGAATCAGCAATTTCGTTAGCGCTGGCAAAACGCCCTAAAGGTATTTTTTGTAAGAATGCTTTTGAGGCTTCGCCTTCTTTAAGATAGTGGGTCATATCAGTTTCAACAAAACCGGGCGCTATTGCATTGCAGCGAATGTTACGGCTTCCAAGTTCGTGTGCCATTGATTTTGTAAAACCTATTATGCCTGCTTTGGATGCTGCATAGCTGCTTTGCCCGGCGTTACCACGCATACCTACAATGGAACTCATATTTATAATGCTCCCCTTTTTTGCTTTCATCATTGGTCGCATCACCTGCTTAGTCATGTTAAAAACACTCTTGAGGTTAGTCGTCATTACTTCATCCCATTGTTCGGGTGTTATACGAAGTAACAGATTATCCCTGCTGATGCCGGCATTGTTTACGCAAACATCTATAGTTGCAAACTCTTTTATCACATCATTTACCATAGCCTCACATTCCTGGTATATGCCCGCATTGCTTTTGTAAGCTTTGGCTTTAATTCCAAAACCTTGCAAGCGTTCTTCCAGCGCTTTAGCTTTGTCATCGCTGCTAACATAAGTAAATGCAATGTTTGCTCCATGTTCGGCAAGCTTTAGTGCAATTGCTTCACCAATACCACGGCTGGCGCCGGTTATTATTACGTTTTTATTTTCTAATAATTTCATGGTGTGGAAATGAGTTATGAGGTGGGCAAAAGTAAAGAAATTGAACGTGGCGAAATATAACTCATGCACTTTTTCCTGGCATTCGCTCAATTATATTTCTTCTCATAATCATAATAGTAGGAGTGATACAGAACAAATGCAAGTATTAAGATACAGGCCGCAAACACGACTCCCGGATTGTATAATAATATAAAAAAACACGTTGCCAATGCTCCAAAAACTATCCTCATAAACTGATCCATATTTATATTGTCGAGATAAAGCGTTACATGAAAAATGCACAATAGTGCCATAGGCAGCAAAATTAATTGAGGGTAGTCGGCAAGCAAAAAATGAACTCCATATCCTTTCCATAGAAGAATGAACTCAGGCAACAGCAATAGTACATACATTACCGCAATTCCTGCAAAACGAACTGTAGTTTTTAAAGGAAGATTCCTATAGAAGGACAAATATTCTTCTTCAAACTCTTTTATCTGAAATACCATAGCTGTTTGGGAAGCGACCACAAGCAACAGGCACAATTGTAAAGGACGGATGTCATAATGATCAGGCTCATACAAATTGAAAAAGCCGTAAAGAAACCCAAGCGAAAACAATTTCGAAATAAAAAGCATTTGCTTTCGATCGTACCAAATATGGTAAAGTGGAATTAGAAAGAACGGCTTTTTGAAATTAAGATGAATGTCAGGCAACCAAAAAGTAACATTTAAAAACGTTTTCTTTTGAAGTGAAATAAAATATATAAATGCAGTTACGGCTACTGTAACAATATTAAAAAGTATAACCAAAATCATAGAAGCATAAGCGTGCTTTTTTGCTGCCATAAATGCTATAACACCTGCATATATTATAATGGGCATGTACACCTGCACCTGTACATAAAGCATGTACAGGTATATTTTTTTATTGGACAAACTATTGAGGCTAAACAAAAATAACTGGGAGGGTAGGCGCAACTGTTTTAAAATATAATCGACACACTTTACATTATACAAGAGCCACATAAGCATAACAACGGCTAAAAATTCACCACTTTGAATGATACCTGTTATGAGCGAAAGATGAAAACTTAACGGCTGATATGGCAACCCAAATAATACAAAAAAGCCAAACAGGAAAAGCCCTGCATTTACCTTGTAAAAATGGTTAACTAATACTTTTTGTAATATGCTAATTACTATTCGCATACATCAGGCTCTGCTAAGTGTTTTATTTTCTGCAAGCAAAGTTCCTGTAAAGATTAGTTGATCTGTTTGTAATGTTTGATGTGAAGTGATTATAAATGATATGCCTTCATCCTGTTTGCTTTTTATTAACATGCAAATTATATCCACCGCTTTTGTATCTATTGTTATTAGTGGTTCGTCAAGTAGTATTAGTTTAGGCTTACCTATAAAAGCAAGTGTGAGACTTACCTTCTTAATCATGCCGCTTGAGTAGGTTGCTAAAGGTTTTTGATACGAATCAAAAACATTTAATTGTTGTAATAAACGATAGCTTCTTTAATGTTACCTTCTTTTGTATAACAATACAGCTCAACTAAATCTTTAGCTGTTAAAAATGGCGGATACAAAGGTTCGGCTTCAGCATAATTAACCCGACGGATAAATTGCTGCCTTTGTTTTTTCAAGTTATAAAGGTTATCTAAAAGTATATTTCCACTAAATGGATGGAGGCCGGCGATCATTTTAAGAACTGTGGTTTTTCCCGAACCGTTTTCTCCCTGCAACCACCATACGCCTTTATCAATCGATAGTGCACCAATGTTCATTGCTAAAAAACTTCCATAATATTTCTGAACATTTTCAAACTGCAGCATGAACTAAAAGCAGATGAGGTTTTGGTAAAAATATCTCAGGTGTGTTGGAATAGAGCTTACATCTTATATCAGAGCCATAATCTCTTCAATATATTTCCTGTCGTTACTAAGCCTTGGAACTTTATGCTGGCCCCCTAACTTTCCCTTACTGCGCAGCCATTCTTCAAATACACCTTTGCGTAATGCTCTTACCACCGGCATTTTTAAAGCAATGTCTTTATGGCGCTTCGCTTCGTAATCGCTGTTTACATTTTTTAGGGCACTATCTAATTCGTACGTAAAAAGATTGATATCGGCAGGCTGATCTTCAAACTCAATCAGCCACTCGTGACCTCCATTTCCTTCATCGCTGAAGTAAATGGGAGCAGCAGTATAATCGTTTACAATAGCGCCTGTTTTTTCGCAAGCCGCCGCTATAGCTTTATCGCTGTTATCAATAATAACCTCTTCGCCAAAAGCATTTATAAAGTGCTTAATACGTCCGCTTACTTTTACTTTAAAAGGATAAACAGAAGTAAACGTAATTGTATCGCCAACAAGATACCGCCACAAACCACCGTTAGAACTTATTACCACTGCATAGTTTTTATTCAACTCAACTTCCTCCAGTCCGATGGTTTGCGGATTATCTTTTCCATACTCTTCTACAGGAAGGAATTCGTAAAAAATACCATGCTGCAGAAAAAGCAGCATACCTTCTTCGTCGGGATTATTTTGTGCTGCAAAAAAACCTTCGCTGGCATTATATAAATCGAGGTATACAATTGGGGCACCTATTAATTTTTCGAACTGTTCTCGGTAAGGAGTAAAGGAAACACCGCCGTGTATGTATAACTCAAGGTTTGGCCAAACTTCCTTCAGGTTTTGTTTTCCGGTTATTTCCAGTATTCTTTTAATAAGGACAAGTGTCCATGTAGGAACGCCACTTATGCTGGTAACATTTTCAGGAATAGTTGTTTGGGCGAGCTTTTCAATTTTTGTTTCCCATTCATCTAATAAGGCAACGGATAATTCGGGCGTGCGAAGCCAGTGACCCCAGAAGGGTGTGTTTTGCATTAGGACTGCACTTAAATCACCATACTGCGTTTCCTCGTTAATTTTATTTACCTGGTGGCTTCCGCCTATTATCAATCCTTTACCTGTAAGTACATCACTTTCAGGATTAAAATTGTAATACAAGGCGATTACATCTTTTGTGCCCTGAAAATGACACTCCTCCAGGCTTTCATCAGAGATAGGAATAAATTTACTTTTATCGCTGGTAGTGCCACTGCTTTTGGCAAACCATGTTATAGGTGTATTCCAGAGAAGATTTTGCTCGCCCTTCATTAGACGTTCAACATAGGGCTTAATATCTTCGTACTCATGTATTGGAACTGATTGCTTAAAACTTTTTATAGTGAAAAGATTGCTGAAGCCATATTTCCGGCCAAACTCTGTGTACTGGGCAGAAGTCACCAAATGTTGCAATACTTCACGCTGGGCTTCTATTGGATTATTAATCCAATGCTCAATTCGCCAAAGTCTTAACCTCGCCAGCCGGGAAATAGCAGGACTTAACAGTTTCATGGGCTAAAATAATGCAGGAAAAATAACAAATGAAGTGGACAAACGACAGTTTATTTTAATCTTCTTTTAATGTAACGGGAAGAACGGGAGGTGTGAATTAAGGCAATTATCTCAACATGGAAAGAATTGTAATGATAGAAAATCTTATATGGAAAAATATCCATTATATATCTTCTTACAAAAGAGTTGACGTCATATCTGCTATAAGCTTCAGGAGCTATTACTATTTTTTGGATGGACAACTCTAGTTCTGAAACAAATCTATAACGAAGTCCCGGTTTTTGAAGCTCATACCAGTCGCTGATTAAATAGATGTCTTCTAATGCAGCAGACGAAACACCAAGGGATATTTTACTTAGCATCCTGTTTTTGCCTAATATTAGACAGGATTATTGCCTTTGCTTCTTCCCAGCTATAAGATTTACCTTCGCCCCTTTCATATTTTTCTATCCGTTCCTGCAACATAGCAACTACTTCCGGGTCCTCCTCGTCAAAAGCCTCCTCCCCATTTACTTCGCTCTCATCAATAGTTTGCCACAACTCATCTATTATACGAAGCTTTTCTTCTGTAGAAAGTTTTTTTATTTCAGAAATGTCGTAAGGCATAATTGAAATTACTTTATTTCTTTAAAAAATCTGTTGACGCTTATTCTTTTATATCGTCTGATGTTACCTCTTCAGCAGCCTTTAATAATGCATTATCTCTTTCCATGTCAATAATCCAATCTTTACGGCGAAGTTCAAAATTAGTTCCGAGGTATAACCTTCTAACCTTCTCATCGTGAGCCAATTCTTCAGCGGTGCCATGTTTAAAAATACTCCCTTCAATTAGTAAATATGCGCGGTCGCAAATAGATAAGGTTTCGTTTACATTATGGTCTGTAATTAGTATCCCTATGTTGCGGTATTTAAGTTTTGCAACTACAGTTTGAATATCTTCCACGGCTATAGGGTCAACACCTGCAAACGGTTCATCTAATAAAATAAATTTAGGATCAACAGCAAGGGCACGCGCAATTTCGGTTCTTCTTCTTTCGCCGCCACTCAGGCTGTCGCCATTATTATTTCTAACATGGTGCAGGTTAAATTCATCAAGTAAATGTTCTAACCTTTCTTTTTGCTCCTTTCTTGTCAGTTTAGTCATCTCGAGCACAGCCTTAATATTATCTTCTACCGTAAGCTTTCTAAAAACACTTGCTTCCTGCGGTAAATAACCTATGCCCATTTGTGCCCTTTTATACATGGGCAACTTAGTTATATCCTGCTCATTTAAATAAACCTTTCCGTCATCGGGTTTAATAAGTCCTACAACCATATAAAAGGTAGTTGTTTTACCTGCTCCGTTTGGCCCCAGCAAACCCACTATCTCTCCCTGCTTAACATCTACCGAGACCCTGTTTACCACCGTACGGTTACGGTAAGTTTTAATAAGTTCTTTTGTATGAATTATAAGGCTCAAGTAAAATAGTTTGTAACAAAAATAGTGTAATAGCCTGTTCATAAATTAATTGCAACACCTCTTAACACATTCTTACTAATGCTTTCTATACAAAGCCTTTAAAAAGTATTATTGCACCGATCTTTCAAATTTTTACGGCTCTTGTTATTATTACATTACGACTTATGTTTGCAGCAATTTTTATTTTAGGATGAGAGTTATAGAGCACTTGAACCAGGCGAAAGACACAATTATTTCTTTCGAAGTTTTGCCTCCGTTAAAAGGGCGCACCATCAATTCAATTTACGATCACCTCGATCCGTTAATGGAATTTAAGCCCTCGTGGATTAATGTTACATACCACCGTAGCGAAAGCATGTTTAAGAAGAAACAAGATGGAACTTTTGAAAAGGTAGAAGTTCGTAAACGCCCGGGTACCGTTGGTATTTGCGCAGCTATTATGAACCATTATAAAATAGATGCGGTTCCACATTTTATTTGCGGCGGTTTTACTAAAAGAGAAACAGAAGACGCATTGATAGACCTAAACTTTCTCGGCGTAGATAATGTGCTGGTATTACGCGGAGATGCTCCGAAAAATGAAACGGCTTTTGAACCTGAGCAGGAGGGCCATCGATATGCAATAGATCTTTTGAAGCAGGTAAGCCAGTTAAACAATGGTTTGTATTTAGATGAGGACATCTTAAATGGGGGAAAGACAAATTTTTGTATTGGCGTAGCTGGTTATCCCGAAAAACATTTTGAAGCCCCGAACCTTGAAATTGATCTTCGAAGACTAAAAGATAAGGTAGATGCCGGCGCAACTTACATTATGACTCAAATGTTTTTTGACAACCAGAAGTTCTACGACTTTGTTAAGGCGTGCAGAAATATTGGGATTGATGTTCCTGTTATTCCGGGATTAAAACCTATCACTAATAAAAAACAATTGTCGGTACTGCCACGGATGTTTCATGTTGATATTCCTACTGAGTTATCAAATGCGATCATGCGCTGTAAGAACGACGAAGAATGTGAGAAAGTAGGAACAGAATGGCTTATTCAGCAAAGTAAAGAGTTGAAACAATTTGGTGCACCTGTATTGCACTATTACACACTTGGGAAACCAAAAATTGTGTGGAATGTGGTAAAGGAGCTGGTATGATAAGGATTACACCGATTGAACGGACTAACCGATTTAATGATTATAATTGGCTTAGCAACACTCCCTTCCATAGAGCGTGTTGGGGGAGTTGTACCTATAGCTGGCAGGCACCAAAAGAAAGCATTGCTATACCACGCTTTCTTTTATTTGTTTCCTGATAATTCACCTAATACCACAAATCCTATTAATCCAAAAAATCCCGGTTCAGACTTAATTCCTGATAGGCTTGCCACTCTTCAAAACACTTTGAATTCTTTCCAATGTTTTTCGCTCTCCGCATAAACTTAAAAAAGCTTGTCGTTCGAGATCGAGTAAGTATTGTTCGCTAACTAAAGTTGGTTCACTTAAATCTCCACCACACATAACGTAGGCAAGTTTACGTGCAACAAGCGCATCATGTTCAGTTGCATAATTTGCTTTCCACATTCCGTTTATTCCCGCATATAAAGCCCCAAGCGCTGAGCGTCCCATCACTCTTATATCCTTCCTTTGCTGAGGTGTTACGTATCCCTGATCGTATAATTCAATAACTGATTTCTTTGCTTCGGCAATTCTTCTTCCCTGGTTCATCACGATCTCGTCCAAACCTTTACGAAGAATACCTAATTGGTATCCTTCAAAACCGCTTGTTGCAACTTTGGCTGTTGCAATATTGAAGAAACGATTTTTTAAAGTAACCGTTTCAGGTTCGTCTTCATGCATTTCATCTGCGGCACGCAACACAAACTCTTTCGTTCCTCCGCCGCCCGGTATTAAACCAACACCAAGCTCAACAAGACCGATATAAGTTTCGGCAGCAGCACAAATTTTATCAGCATGTAAATTCATTTCACAACCTCCGCCAAGCGTTAATCCATGCGGAGCAACTACAACAGGAACATTCGAAAACCTTACCCGCATCATGGTATTTTGAAACATTCTTATTGCCAGATCCAGTTCATCATATTCCTGCTCTATAGCAAACATGAAGATCATCCCAACATTTGCTCCGGCGCTAAAGTTTGCTCCGTCATTAGCTATTACCAGGCCTTTTGCCTTGTCTTCAGCAAGGCTGATTGCTTTATTTACACCTTCCAGAACCTCACTGCCAATGCTGTTCATTTTGGTCTTCCATTCAAGGCCGTAAACATCATCACCCATGTCATACACGGTGCATGCACTGTTCTTCCAAACAGTTTTATCGCTGTAGTTATTTAAAATAATAAAAGCCTCCTCCCGGCCTGCCCCAGTGGAGGAGGTGTATGTTTTTGTTATTGGAGAATAACATAGGCGCTTACCGTTTTCGGTTTTATAAAAACTATTATTGCCTGCTGCAAGCATTTCATCTACCCATGATGCTACTTTATAACCGGCGGCTTTCATGGCTTCAGTTGTTTTACCGGTACCTAACAAATCCCATGTTTCGAATGCACCGATCTCCCAGCCAAAGCCAGCCATCATCGCATCATCTACACGGTGAACTTCATCGCTTATTTCGGGTATGCGATGCGAGATATAGCTGAATAAACTATAATGAAACTGCCTATAAAACTCACCGGCTTTATCCTGAGAATTGTGAAGCATTTTAATTCTCGCCTTTAAATCTTCTATTGGCTTAGCCGCTTCTATTGATGCGAACTTTGGTTTTTTACGTGGTTCATATTCGTGGGTAGAAAGATTTAAAACATGAATATCTTTCTCTCCTTTCTCATTACGCGTCGCCATCTTTTTAAAGAAGCCCTGACCCGTTTTATCGCCCAGCCAGTTATTTTCCAATACCTTATTTAACCACAAAGGAATTGTAAAGGCTTCTCTTGCTTCATCTTCAGGACAATTTTCTGCAACCCCTTTAGCAACCTTAACTTGTAGGTTACCCCAATCTTTAAAGCATAATTTTCTTTTTCGTGGCTCACCGGAAACTGAAAGCAAACAGGAAATTTATATTCTTTCACTCCATCTTGTATAACTTCATAAACATCTTTCCCGTATGGAATACTTGTATCTTTTACCTCAGTAAATCTGCCAAAAATTAAACCCGCCAGCTTATCTAATTTTCCACTTCGTTTTAGT
>MWYU01000564.1 GCA_002050375.1 Chitinophagales bacterium 62-2 | reverse complement strand
TTACCGGTGCTATCTACTCAACTTTACAAATCAGATGTAACAGGCAGTGTACCATTAATTGTTTTAAACATCTGCGCTGTTATTTGTTTTTTTACTTCGGTTAGGTGGCGCTTATTAAAAGAGTTAAACCTTGATGATAATACCCTCGTAATGTTTTCAAGTGATAATGGAGCCACCTTTGATGTAGGCGGGGTAGATACAAAGTTTTTTAATAGCGTAGCCGGACTAAGAGGAAGAAAGCAGGATTTATATGAAGGCGGTATACGCGAACCTTTTATAGCACGCTGGCCAAAAAAAATTGCTGCAGGTAAGGTAACCGGTCAGATTTCTGTTCAATACGATTTGATGGAAACACTGGCAGAGCTAACCGGAACCACCGCACCGGCAAACGATGGAGTCTCCTATTTACCTACACTTTTTGGTAGAAGCAGCGCACAAAAGAAACGCGAATACATCTATTTTGAGTTTCCCGAGAAAGGGGGCCAGGTAGCCGTGCGCATGGATAACTGGAAAGGTGTAAAGAGCAATATGAAAAAAGATAAGAATGCTCCGTGGGAAATCTATAATATGATTTCAGACGAAAACGAAACTACTGATGTAGCAGCCCAACACCCTGAACTGGCGCAAAAGTTTGAAGCGGTTCTAAAGAAAGAACACCGTAATTCTCATATCAAGGAATGGGAGTTTGTTGACCCTAAATTTTGAGAGAAAGAATAATCACCGAGACCTTTGAGAAGGATTGAAAATAAACGCTCTTAATGTCTGCGAAATTTTTTCCTGTAGCGATGGCAGTTAGTGATAAATTATGAAAAAGTTGATGCTTCTTAAAAAACCGCTTTAAGATCTATTTTAAAAATGAGATTTGAATTAGCGGGTATACCACCTGTAGCTCTGGAACCATAAGCGAGGCTTGGCGGGAGGTAAAGAGTAATACTTCCACCGGGAGCAATAAGCGGAATGCCTTCCTGCCATCCAATGATAAGGCCGCCTAAAGAAAAAGTCACATTATTACCACTGTCGAAAGTAGTGCCATCGGTAAGCTTACCAACATAATTAACTGTTACACCGGAACAAGCAGTAGGTTTTGAGCCTGAACCTGGTGCATCTATAGTATAAAAAAAACCTCTTGGGTCTTCAACAGCAATAATATTATTTGCCTGAATGTAAGTTCTGAGCGTTGCTACTTCAGAGGCTGGCGCTGTGGTTGTAACGTCAGGACAATTGTTATTATTGTTGTCATCCTTTTTATTGCAGGATGTTGTTGCAACCAGAAACAATGATACGATAAGAAGTTTTTTCATTTATTATTTTTTCGTCTGCAAATTAGTACATATCCCTATGTTACCGGTGCTATCTACTCAACTTTACAAATCAGATGTAACAGGCAGTGTACCATTAATTGTTGTAAACATCTGCGCTGTTATTTGTTTGTTTACTTCGGTTAGGTGGCGCTTATTATTGCATTCAATACTTACAAAGTTTCTGCTGCTACCTTCGGCGTGGTAAGCACCTGTTCCAAAAATGGCAACACATCTGCCTGGGTTGGAATATTATAATTCGCGGCCGTTGCATCATTACCTATTTTAATCGTATATGCTTTTTTCTCCAGCGACTTGAACATGTCCTCATCCGTTGTGTCGTCGCCTATGCATAAAGTGAATTCAGGATTAAAATGGTTATGGAGCTTTAATGCAGTAATGCCTTTATCAACACCCGTTAGCCGCACCTCCAACACTTTATTTCCATCAATTACCTGCAGCGGAGTATTACTGGTAAGCTGCATCAAATTATTCAATAGTTCGCGCGAACGAATAAAACCAAGGCCCTGATGAGTGTTTCTGTAATGCCAGCTTAACGTATTCTGTTTTTCCTCTATTAGCGAACCTGCACATCGGGTAACACATGATTGTAACATTGGTCTTACGGCATCTTTCCATTCAGGCGCAACACTTGTTTGACACTCCCATTCCTGGTTCTTATATTTAATATATACGCCGTGTTCCGAAACAAAAGTGAGGCTTAAATGCCCCAGCCATTTACTAAGGGTTTTAGAGTCTCTGCCGCTGATTATGGCAACTTCATTGCGGTCGTCTGAAGATATTTTATTTAGAAACTCGAGGGTGTTTTTATCGGGTGCGGCATGTGAAGGAATTTTTGTAAACGGAGCTAATGTACCATCATAGTCAAGCAGAATAAGCCTTTTTCCCGCCTTTTCGTAATCGGCTTTTATCTTACTTACTATTTTAGGTTCAAGCATTTTAACCTGCAGTTTTTGCTGCTCTTTTTTTATGGAAGACAGCTGCTCCAAAAAATCGTTCACCCACCTTACAACATCATAATCGGCCAGCCTTTGCTGCATAGCTTTCATCCTTTCCTTTTGTTCTTCTAAAGGCATTTTTAATGCCGATGCAATAGTATCAGCCAACTCTTCAGCATCTGTTGGATTAACCTGGCTGGCTTCATTCAGCTCACTTGCAGCACCCGTTAACTCACTTAAAATTAAAACGCCGCCATCATTACAACTGGCAACAAACTCTTTTGCAACCAGGTTCATACCGTCGCGCAGTGGAGTTATTAATGCAATGTGTGCAGCCTGGTACAATCCGCAAAGCTCGTTAAACCCTAAATGGTTATACCGGTAAAGCAGGGGCTGCCATTTGATGGAAGAAAACCTACCGTTAATTGCACTAACCTTTTCTTCTATCATCTTCCTTCTTTTGTTATAAGCAGGAATGTTATCGCGTGAAGGAATAATGTTGAAAATGAAAATTACTTTCTCGCGCCATTCAGGGTAGCGCTCTAAAAAGTTTTCATAACCGTTTAAGCGATAATTTAAACCCTTTGTATAATCAAGCCGGTCAACGGAAAAAATAATTTTCTTATCCCCGAAGTTTGAAAGAAGCTCGTTCCTAAATGTAATTATGGCCTCGTCTTCTGAAGCCTTTTTGAATTTTTTGTAGTCAATACCTATAGGGAAAAGATCGGCTTTTACAAGACGGTTTTGATAGTGAAGGATATTATAATGATTATCTAAACCTAAAATCATTTTGACAGAATTAATAAAATATTGCGCATAATCATAGGTATGAAAGCCAACAAGATCAGACCCTAATAAGCCTTTAAGAATAGCCTTCTTCCATTGGAGGGGGAGCAGCCTGTATATCTCGTAAGTGGGAAAAGGAATGTGAAGAAAGAAACCAATAGTCGCATCAATATTTGCTTTACGTATCAACCGGGGAAGGATCATTAATTGATAATCATGCACCCATATTACATCATCAGGTCTCATGATTTCGATGATGCGTTTAGCAAAGATTTTGTTTACGGCGATATAAGCTTTAAAGTGCTCCTTCTTATATTCGGTTAAGGATGGGAAGTAATGGAACAACGGCCATAACGTTGAATTTGAAAACCCGTTGTAATAGTTGCTGTATACCTCCTGATCCATAAATACAGGTTCTACGGTAAAATCACCGCCCTGCAGGCTGCCTTTATGAGCGTCCCAATTTTCCTTTGAGAAATCGCAACTGCCAACCCAAATCTTTTCAGAAAACTTAGTTCCTGTATCTGCAGTTCCTTCAAAGTAACCTTTAATAGCCGATACCAAACCTCCTGAACTTTGCCGTATCTGCACGTCTCCTTCACTCAAATCTAATGAAAACGGTAACCTGTTTGAAATTATAATAAGCCTGCTCATATATTTTTATGCTTACATTTTGTCTTTGAAAACGTCCAAAAACTACGCCATCAAACAGCTTTATTCTGGCTTGCCACTACTCAAAAATTACTTCAATAGAAGACTATACTGTTTTACGACAGGTTCTTTCAGCTACTGTTTCCCACATCGATAAAATTCACCGTCGCTTTTTACCTTAGCCATAGCCACACGGCAACGCGTGGGAAAAACAGGGGTAATAAATCAGCACTATTTTCAGTAGCATAATGGTGATGTTTAATACTTGATACCCTCCGTTCTCACTTAATCTCTACAATTTGCCCATCAGTCCAAAAGTGAGGTTAATAATTCATGTTCCGGTTTTTATTAAATATAAATAAGGAAATTCGCGCTTTATTAAGCGACAAATTAGTATGGGCAATAGAAAACTTCAGGTGTGGCTTCCGTTATTATTTTCAATAACAATGGTGTTTGGAATGGCGATCGGTTATAAGCTTCGCGAGAATACCAGTATGCCGGGCTTTTTTAAAACCTCAAATAAAACGGCGATGCAGGAAGTGTTGGATCTGATCAACCTGCGGTACGTTGATAATGTGGGCGTTGACACCTTAGCTAACAAGACCATACAGAACATGCTCAACCGCCTCGATCCTCATTCAATATATATTCCTGCAAGTAAGCTAAGTGTGATTAATGATGATCTGCGTGGAAACTTTAGCGGTATAGGTGTTGAGTTTCAAATGTTTTATGATACGGTAAATGTGCTGAATGTATTGGCGGGCGGACCATCGGAAAAAGCAGGCATGCAGGTTGGCGACAAGATTATTAAAGTGAATGATACTATAAATATTGCAGGTACAAAAATGAACCCCGATGCAATTAGAAAAGCGCTTCGTGGAGAAACAGGCAGTAAGGTGAAAGTAACCGTTGTGCGGAACTTTAAACAGGTTCCTGTAACGATTACACGAGGTACAATTCCCATTCCTTCGGTTGATGCAGCTTATATGATAACGCCAACAACAGGCTTCATTCATCTGAATAAATTTGCTGAAAGTACTTATCGTGAATTTATGGAGGCTCTCGAAAAACTACAGGGCCAAAAGATGCAGAAACTTATTCTCGATCTTCGTGGAAATGGCGGCGGCCTTTTAAGCCAGGCAGTTAACATAGCAGACGAATTTTTAGACGAAGACAAAATGATCGTTTATACGCAAGGTGCACACGTACCTAAATATGAGTACAGGTGTAAACGTACAGGCCTGTTCGAAAAAGGGGAACTTGTATTATTGGTTGATGAAGGTTCGGCAAGCGCCAGCGAAGTGATAGGCGGCGCATTGCAGGATTGGGACAGGGCAACGATTATTGGCAGAAGAACATTTGGTAAAGGGCTCGTTCAGGAGCAATTCGAATTGAGGGATGGCTCGGCTTTACGGCTTACTGTTGCCAGGTATTACTCACCACTCGGCAGGAATATTCAGAAGCCTTACGACGAGGGTTACGAAAAATATGAAGGAGAGTTAACCGAGAGATTTCACAGCAAAGAAGTGCTGCAAAGTGGTGACACCAGTAAAGCGGATACCAGTAAAATAAAAGGTCCGGCCTTCAAAACTTCGAAAGGACGGCTCGTATATGGCGGCGGCGGAATAATGCCTGATGTTTATGTTCCCTTAGATACAGCAAGCATGGGCCGTGAAGTGATGAAACTTTACATAAAGGGAACCTTAAGCAATTTCATCTATACTTATTACCTTAAGCATAAAGCTGAAATAGCACAATATAAAAGTCCTGAACAGCTTGCCGCGTCATTTAAAGCAGGCGAAGCCGAATGGAATGCGTTGAAGAATTTTGCCGCGGCCGATTCGATAAATTTAAATAATGTAAGCGCCAAAGATAAAGCCGACCTTATTAAAAGAATACCTCCGCTGGTAGCCCGGCAAATCTGGAGATATGAAGGATACTACGAAGTACTGAATCACACCGATAAATTCGTGCAGACCGCGTTGGATCAATTAAATAAACCAGTTCAGGCAAAAGTTTATAACAAGTAGAACGTTGTAAACTTTTCCAATTACTCTTTATCACAACCTCCTCGTCATTGCAATGACGAAAATAATCAGCAATCATTGCGATGAGGAGGAACGACGAAGAAGCAATCTCCCCTGCATAATAAAGTTGACGAGCTGGCCGGGGATTACTTCGCGAAGCTGCGCAAGGCTCGTAATAACGAACACTGCTTATAACCAGGTATTTGAAATAAGCGTTAGCATTGTCCTTAACCTCCCAAACCTGCTTCATTTCATTACCTTTGTTTAAACTAAAAAGGTTGTTATGTGGCTCAACAGCATTCTTGAAACAATAGGTAATACTCCCCTTATTAAATTAAATAAGATCACCAAAGATCTGCCGTGTACTGTATTGGCAAAGGTTGAATATTTCAATCCCGGCAATTCTATTAAAGATCGCATGGCGGTTAAAATGCTGGAGGTTGCCGAACAGGAAGGAAAGATTAAACCCGGCGGAACTATTATAGAAGGCACCAGTGGCAACACAGGTCTCGGCCTTGCTATGGCCGCAGTGGTGAAGGGTTATAAATGCGTCTTTGCAACCACCGATAAACAGTCGAAAGAAAAGATTGACATATTAAAAGCCGTAGGTGCCGAAGTAATTGTTTGTCCCACAAACGTAGATCCCGAAGACCCCAGGAGTTATTATTCTGTTGCTAAAAGGCTTCCCAAAGAAATTCCGAATTCTTTTCACATGAACCAGTATGACAACCTCGCTAACAGGCAGGCTCATTATGAACAAACCGGTCCCGAACTTTGGGAACAGACCGAAGGTAAGATCACCCATTTTGTAGTGGCTACCGGAACCGGCGGAACCGTTACAGGTACAGCACAATACTTAAAAGAAAAAAATCCGGATATAAAAATTTGGGCTATTGATGTGTATGGCTCCTTATTGAAAAAATTTCATGAAACAGGTGAAGTTGATATGAAGCAAGTTCACCCATATATTACTGAAGGCATTGGTGAAGACTTCGTTCCTATGAATTATGACATGCGCCTGATAGACAAATTTGAGCAGGTGACTGATAAAGACGGAGCAGTAATGGCGCGCCGCATTTCGAGGGAAGAAGGAATTTTTGTCGGCTACAGTTCGGGCACAGCTCTGCAGGGCCTGATGCAGTTGAAAAGCGAATTAAAAAAAGACGACCTGGTGGTGGTAGTTTTTTGCGATCATGGAAGCAGGTATGTGGGCAAGGTGTATAACGATCAATGGATGATGGAGCGAGGCTTTTTGGAAGTAAAAACTTTTAAAGACATTGTTAGCAGCCGGGTAAGTAAAAGACTGATAACGATAGAGCCACAAAGCACCGTTGCCGAAGCTGTTGAGCTAATGAAGAAATACGACATTGAACAAATACCTGTAATGAATGGTGAAGGTTTAATAGGCGCCGTAAGCGAAGGGGGTTTATTTCAAAAGATATTCAGCAACCCCGAAATAAAAAGCGCTATCGTAAAAAGTGTAATGGAGCCTGCTTATCCGGTTGTTTCTTACGATACGCCTGTCGAAAGGTTAGGCAGCTTAATAACCAAAGGCAACGGCGCTGTTATGGCTAAAGATGACAGCGGCAACCTGCATATTGTTACCAAGTATGATGTGCTGCAGAGTTTGGCGAAGTAGTTTGCTGGTCGCTTATATTAATTGTCGCCTCCTCTTGTGTAGCTGTAGAAAGATGATTATTTTTCTGCATGCTTACAATAAATTTTACGCTTAAACAACTCAACGGTCATCACCGAATCTTTGCCCATTTCAATTATCACCCTCCTTTAATTTCAATTGTAAAACAACTGCCTGGTGCAAAGTGGAGTTCTGTTTACAAAAGCTGGCACTTTCCACCTGTAAAAGAGATAATGAAAATGCTATCCGAAAAAACAAAAGGTATAGCAGAGCTAAATATAGATGAACTGCGGCGGCAATTAGAAGAACGAAAAAGTTTGCCTGCCATACAACAGGAATATACAAACAAACCTGATATTGCTCAACTAAGTGAAGCAAACAGGCTGTCATTCGAAAAGTATATACAAACCCTTATACTGAAAGCTTATTCTAACAGCACTATAAAAACCTACCGCAACGAATTCTTTCAACTGCTTAAGGAAATAAAGAACAAACCTGTTGATGATCTTAACATTGAAGATATACGACGTTATATTTATTATTGCTTCAAAAAATATGAAATAAGCGAAGCAACGGCAAATAGCCGTATAAACGCTATAAAATTTTATTATGAGCAGGTGCTGGGCAAAGAGAGAATGTTTGTGGAATTACCGAGACCAAAGAAACCATTAATACTTCCGAAGGTTCTTGGAGAAAATGAACTGGCTAGATTATTTAACGCAGTACCTAACCTTAAACATAAAGCCATTCTTTTTACCGCATATAGCGCAGGATTAAGAGTGAGTGAAGTAATAGCCTTACAACTAAATCATGTTGACAGCGACCGCATGCAGTTGTACATTAAAAGCGCAAAAGGGAAAAAGGATAGATATGTAGGATTAAGCCCTCTTTTGCTAGACGTATTAAGGGTATATGTAAAAAGTTCTAAAATAAAACCGCTGAAATATGTTTTTGAAAGTGTTGAGCCAGGTATTGCTTATTCCGCTGCAAGTGCAGAAAAGATTTTTAATAATGCAAAACATAAGGCGGGTATAAAGAAAGAAATTACTTTTCATGGATTGCGCCACAGTTTTGCCACGCATTTATTGGAGAAAGGAGTAGACGTTAAATATATTCAGGAGCTATTAGGACACTTTAATATAAAAACTACTATGAAATATTTGCATGTAAGAAAAGAGCAATTGGTAAATATTGCAAGCCCTTTAGACGATTTATGGAGAAAGGGCGAAATAAAGTGGCAGGGACCGACAATTTAAATTTCAGAAAAGATGGCTTGTCGGCACGACAATTAGCATTTCAGAATAGAAAAGCATTGATAATCAGCAGCGAAAAATATTTGTAGGACAGCGGGAGTTCAGTATATTTAAGTGTTAGCGGTCATGCTTAAAGCTGTTGTTCAATCATCAGCAAATAGATTTTAACACGAGAATGCACCGTATTTCTTATTCTTTCGACTATAGCCCATGCACTTCATTCTGCCACTTTGGCCCCAGGTTCCATGCCTTGTGATTTCATCACCGCTACTGCCCGAGGGCTGGTCAAAAATTTTATCAACTCTTTGGCGGCAGCAGGCGCTTTTGAATTAGTGCTGACACCCACAGCAAATACGACATACGACTGTACTTCCGCAGGCAGCGGGCCAACCAGCTCAAC
>MWYU01000442.1 GCA_002050375.1 Chitinophagales bacterium 62-2 | reverse complement strand
AAGCGCACATGATGAGGAAGGAGCGCTCAGACGATTTAACCAGGGATACGGTGCACTTGCTTTAACTCATACAGATAATGAAGCCTAAACAAATTTTTTTATTCGCCCTAATTCTATTATCTGGTTTTAATGGGCTTTCTCAATCAGCTCCACGAACAGGAAGAGACAATTCATTTACCGTACCTTTTAGAAGTCCTTTAGTAGTTGGAAATCCAAAAACAATATCAACTTTCGAATCTATCAGTTTAGAGTTGCCTTTCATAGGTGATGCAAATCAGGACGCTTATTGTGATGTAAAGTTTCGGAAAAAGGGCGACACAAATTGGCGTGATGGCTTAAGATTATTCAATGATTATGTTACCGATGAAAAAGGTTTTAGAGGCAGCATTGTGTTACTGCAACCAAACACTGAATATGATATTAGATTCATCTACACAGATATAGATGGCGGTAGCGGCGAAAAAACTCTTTCAGCAGTAACATGGAGTGAGAACTTCCCGGTAGGTAAAACAACTAAAGTATTAAACAGGAAAACTATAAAAGCAGAGTCAGGCCTACCGGGGGCATATCACGTATATGATGGGGGATTAAACAAAGCGGTTATTGATGCAAATAATGCAGATTACTGTATTGATCTATCTGGTGCCAGTTATGTAATTATCCGTAATCTAAAACTTACCGGTTCCGATAAACATGCTGTCAACATTAAAAACGCTCATCATATTGTAGTGGAAGATTGCGAGATATTTGAATGGGGAAGACCCGGAGAATATTGCCAGATCGATAATCGCGGCCGAAGGGATGGGGCCATTTATGTACAAACAAGCAAACAGATTGTAATCCAGCATAATGATATACACGATCCCAGGGGAAACACCTGCGATTGGAGAACAGCCCATCCAAATGGCCCGCGCGGCATTTACTTAAATGATACGGTTGATAATTCTGTTTTCAGATACAATAGCATCAGAGGCAGTGAAAAACATTATTATGATGATTTAATAACCGGCGATACGGATGGTTCGGGTAGTGACCTGGATATTTACGGAAACATAATCAGCCATGCCTGGGACGATGGAATTGAAATAGAAGGCAAGAATAAAAATATCAGGGTTTGGAATAATGTGGTACGAAACGTTTTTCAGGGGCTTGCATCCGACAATAATAACCACTTATATTATGGGCCTGTCTATATCTGGAGAAACATATTTACTGATTTATATACAAAACCGGCTAACCAGGGCGATCGTTCTACAGGTAATGGCTTTAAACTTGAAAATACAGCAGGCCTTGGAGGAATGTATATTTTTAATAATACACTGCTTGGTTCCGGTAATCATGTTAAGCCAAGAGGTGGCATATCAAATGGCCCTCAATACAATCTCATTGCCTTAAATAATATTTTTGATATTGATAAGGATAGTATCCATCAGAACTTAGTTAGAACGGGGAGCTTGTTTAATTACAATGGATTCGCAGGATCAAATAAGCTTTTCGGTAAAACGAAGCATGAAACAAATGGAGTTTTCAACTACTCTTTTAAATATGATCATGCAGGAGGCTGGAATTATTATTTGACTGCCGGTAGTAAAGGAATAGATGCCGGCATTTCAATCAACAATTTTGCTGATCAATTTAGTGGTAAAGCACCTGATTTAGGCGCAACTGAAAAAGGCGCGTGGGAAATGCGTGTAGGGCCGCACAGCAATAGAAATTAAATTGTGTTGTATGTTCAACAATTTTTAATAGTACTATTATGAAGAATTTATTTTTGTTTTTATTTCTCTCAAACTTCGCTACATCATTTTCACAATCACAACCTCAATTTCATAAAGATTCTGTAAGTATTATTTATAAAATAATAGATACATCCGCACTTAAGCTTGATATTTATTATCCTTTAGATTTTAATAAAAAGAAGATATATCCTGCTATCATATTCTTTTTTGGCGGGGGATGGATAAATGGAAGTCTATCGCAGTTTTTAAATCATGCTAAATACTTTTCAAGCCGTGGACTTATAACAATTTTAGCAGACTACCGTGTTTCCTCAAAACATAAAACAACTCCTTTCGAAGCAGTTAAAGATGGGAAGTCTGCTATACGCTTTTTAAGAATGAATAGTAAGAAGTTTTACCTTAATAGAAATAAAATTATAGCTGCCGGTGGTTCAGCAGGTGCACATATTGCAGCAGCTGCAGACCTTACGATATTAGAGGAAGAAGGAGAAAATGTATCCATCAGTTCAAGACCAGATGCACTGGTATTGTTTAATCCAGTTTTTGATAATGGGCCTGGTGGTTATGGCTATGATAGAATCGGCTCCCGATACTCAGAGATATCGCCGCTTCATAACATTAAAAAAGGGGCTGCACCAACAATTGTTTTTTTTGGTACAAAGGATGATCTGGTTCCAGTAAAAACCGCCAAGCTATATAAAAGTAAGATGGAGGAAGTAGGAAGTCGCTGCGATCTATTTTTATATCCCGATCAGAAACATGGGTTTTTTAATTACAAAGGAGATCTGAAATACTTTAAAGAAACGGTACAACAAGCAGATATCTTTCTTGAGTCATTAGGATATTTAAAAGGGAAACCAACAATAGCAAATTTCAAGTTCTGACCCATTTCATTTACATCAAAATATAAGCCCTTTTTCTTTACTTACTAATGAAAAAACTTTCAGGTTGCTGAACAGACATCAGGAGTAAATAGTCTTCTCTATTCTAAACAGTGACGGCTCTGTCCCTGGCAATAACCTTCCATCTCTTTGTATAAGTATTGTTTTCGACCACGTGCACAAACGTTATGGCTGGTATGCTAATAAAACATCTTCTGCGCCAGCTATTGCCAGCATATCCGCTTCAGCAATTGTAGCACATTTAAATCTGTTAATTCCTTCTTCAATAAACATCTGTGCCACTTCAATCATTTTATGTGTTTTTACATGTGGACGTAAAACGGAATAATCTAATGCAAGGCCTTTAGCTATTAATATGTTCTGTTTAATTAGTTGGGAGAAGACTAATAATGCCGGGGAGTCTACTTCTTCTGCATTTTTAATTGAATACCACTCAGTCATATAAATGAACGGTTACTAATAAAATAAAATGCTGCTGCAATTTAAATCAACAGCTTTTTACGGTATTCGGTTGGGGTTAAACTCTTCAACTTTTTAAACTGCCTGTTGAAATTAGCCAGATTATTATAACCCGATTTGTAGGCTACTTCTACTATATTCACATCCTTTTCGGAAAGCAATTTGCAGGCATGCCCGATTTTTACAGTGTTCAGGTAATCTACAAATGTTACCTTGTAATGCTCTTTAAAAAAGTTGCAAAATGTGGTTACAGCCATGTTGGCTACACCTGCAATCTCATGTAATGAAATATCTTCATGAAAGTTCCTCAAAATATACTCATTGATTTTGTTGAAACGATTAGAAACTTTAAGATTAGAGTTTTCTATTGAATGTGGACTCGCTAAAACTTCATAGTCTGCACTACAGATGTGAGCCAAAATATCAAATATAATTAATAGGTAAGAAAGTCGTTGAAGGCCGTTGCCTGAAAGCATTTTAACCATAATAGAATTAATCTCATCTCTTACTTTTCCTTTGATAGCTAACCCCCGGTTCGATAATTTAAGAAATTGATTAAACCCTTCCATTTCCGGAATATTTAAAAATTTCTCCCCCAGAAAATCCTCTACAAACTGAACTACAATGCCATCAGCAAGGTAGTCAACTTTTCCATTTTCAAAATCCGGATCATTAACCCAAACATGTGGTAACAGAGGACCCATAAAAACCAAATCACCCTCTTCAAAATTTCCAATATGATCACCAACCATTCTGCGGCCGGTGCTTCTTCTGATCATTACTAATTCATATTCCGGGTGATAATGCCAGGGATAGGGAAAGAACTGACCTACTTCATTAAATACAATAAATGATTTGTCAATTTCCTGAGGTAACCGTCTTTCTACAGATTTCATTTTAATGGGTTTATAATACAAATGAAAATCGAAGGGAAAATGTAAGATAGTATTATAAGGACAATTAAAATAGAAGAAATGACGCATAATAGCCTACTTCTTTACAGATTATAATACAATTTTGATATATCTAAATTTTCTTTTGTTAGACCTGAAGGAATAGCAAATGCAATTATTTAAAAGTGCACACTCAAAGAGAAGAATAAGTAGTTACTGCAATTAGATATTTAAAGGCTTCAGGGTGCAATCTTAATCTACTATTTGTGTCAGATGCTCACTGAAATTATCCGCGAATTCAGCTACCTGGTAATGATATATGAGGAGGTTTTGGATTTTGGTAAAAATTAAAACTTAAACCCGATGTAGATTGAAAGCGGTTAAAAAGTAATGTCACGTTTACATTATCACATTCCCTGTATAAGAAGGTCTTCTTTTATTTAATATTAATATTGACAGAGTACCAAGGGGCGGTGTCCTGTTGAGTAAGCACAAAAACTACTGTTCCGGCTTTTGGTACTAACTCTTTAATTGGAGTTTTTATACTAATATCTCTAAGTTCGTTAAATGCCCGATTATGCTTCTGGTTAACCAATACTAAGGCCGATTTGCCCGATTGCGTAATTTGTTTGTACTCCTCAATAAATGATTGTTGAGCATTAACAACAATAATCTCAGTACCACCCCCTCCCGGTGCACTCCATTTAATTGTCTCCTCGTTTGTTACAACAAATAAGTCTTCTGATCTTATTGGTTCTTCATTAAGCGATACATCTACCATACGAGGTTTCACCCCATTTATAGTCAACGTCTGATTTGTACTGGCGTTAAATACCGGCTTGGAACCAATGGAGGAAATCTCTTTATTATTTCTTGGAAGTTGAACCATCAGGTCTTCAATTATTTTACCCAATGCTTCATCAGGTATCTTTTGCCCAATTCTTACATGCAAAGGTTCTCCAGGCCTGGCATCGCGCCATTCATATTTGCCATCACGCCACTCATTAACACCCTTTTCAGCCGTAACATCTAACCTTCGGCCAAGTGGTTCTTCGAAAATATCACCGGCACCTCTTACGGCATAGTAAACTGCTATTTGATCCCAGGTTGGCCGGTTTTTATGTTTCGCCGGCTTTAAAAAAAGTTCATAAGCTGCACGAACAGGATTACTGTCCGGTGTTTCAGTAGACAGGCGGGCACCGGTAGGCACCTTCCCTCCCATTGGTGAAAGATATAAAGGAGTGGGCCATTCTCTTGAGATACGTTCAGCATCGCCCCTGCCTTCAAATCCCCAGTTGAAAGAAGCCCGGTTGGGTGCAGGTTGATTACCACCAGCCATACACACCAGTTCTTTTACTTTAAGCCTTATCAATTCCTTACCAGTAAGTTTACTGTATTTGTCCGGCTTACTATACATCAGATCTTCGAGTATTGTAAGTAATCCAACAGCAGCAATAGTAACACTGTGATCAGCAGACTCAGATAATAGCTTTCTGTATAATTGAACGCCATTCCACACATCTTTACGGCTTTTAATATTGTTTTCAAAACGTCGGAAAATTGGCAGGTTAAAGTTTCCGTAGGGAGTACTTATTGCATAATTACGATACCATCTGTCGAAGCTATGATCGTACACGTATTCTTCTACCGGCATATCGCCAACAGGAATATCCGGACGGCCATAATACCTGTTTATGGCAGAAACGGTTGTAGCACCATAAGGAGTAGGTGCATTTACGATAACGCCTAAAATCTCTGCTTCTCCTTTATCAGCTAATGCATGTAATACCGCCAATGCTCCCACATCATCTACATCAAGATCAATATCAGTATCATAAATAATTTTCACAGGCTTTGTACCTGTACCGGGCTGTGCTATTGCGGGTGTATGCAACAGGATAAATAAAATACCGAAGATTATGGAAGGGCATATTATTTTACACAGATAATTAATCATACGTGTTTATTGGAAAATGATGTGCCATTATTATGATAATTACGTTAGTTTTTAAGAAAAGCAGGACTGCTCATTTGGCCTCGCTCATTTTGTCGCTTACAGGAGGTAGACGGACATGCATTCAACGTTTTTTTATATCGTTCTATTCATTAAATTAGTAAAAGATATTCTTAAGTGTCACCTGTTTAAAACAGGCCCAGGCCGTTGCCAGGGTACTGAACCAACTTTTAATAAGTGTTCTCGCAGAAGACTGGTAGAGCGATTATATATTTCTTTATTTTCATTCTTCACATTTTTTAATTCCCCCGGATCCTTCACGATATTATATAATTCAAAAGGCTCAAAGGGCGTATTTTGCAACATTTTCCAATCGTTAATAAGCACGGCGTAATAGTCCTGGCCTTCGTAATTATTCCCTTCCCTTCTAACCCAAATGAGAGGACGGTTCAAATCCTGCTTCTGCCCCTGTAGAGTTGGTAACAACGAAACGCCATCAATATTTGCGGTTGATTTTACACCGGCGGCCTGGCAAAACGTTGCAAATAAATCCATGGAAATACCGCGGGCATCAGAGGTAGAACCAGGCCGAATTTTCTTTGGCCATACGGCAATGGCTGGCACCCGTATGCCGCCTTCAAACATCTGCTGTTTGCCACCCCGCCAACCGCCATTGTTAGCTTCATCTTGTAACAAGCCCCCATTATCGCTGCTAAAAACAATCAAGGTGTTTTTATCCTGACCATTTTTCCTAAGTGTTGATAATACCTTACCGATGCTATTATCCAGGTGCTCAATCAAAGCTACTAACCTGGTTCGTTTCTCAGAAAGAGTTGGGTTACGCTGTTTTACCTTTTGCAACCATTCCTCCGGTGGTTGTACTGGGAAATGGGGAGCATTATAAGCTAAATATAGAAAGAAGGGAGAAGAGGATTTTTTGCGTTCGTTTAAGTAATTAGTCGCCCATTCGGTAAATACATTTGTAGCATGCCCCTTCGGAAAAACCTCCTGCTTATTTAGACGCATCCAGGTTTTGCCCTCCCTTACATGGGTGTAGTAATCATCCATCATATCTTCAAGAAACCCATGAAAGAAATCGAAACCTCTCTCTGTAGGAGTATTTGGAGATTCAAGGCCTAAGTGCCACTTTCCAATGATTGCCGAATGATAACCAGCTTTTTTTAATACCTGCGGTAGTAAAACTGCTTTCTCTGAAAGGTAGCCCCAACTGTTGTTTTTATTAGAACGGATGACACCTGGTACACCCACCAGATCCGGATAGCAACCAGTTAACAAGGCAGCACGGGTAGGTGAGCAAACCGTAGAATTAGCATAAAAATTTGTAAACTTCATGCCTGCCTTCGTTAGCGAATCCAAAGTTGGAGTTCGGCAATCTTTCGACCCGTAGCTGGATAATTCTCCATAACCTAAATCATCGGCTAAAATCATTATAATATTAGGTTTGGCTTCTTGCGCCAATGCTTTTGTAGAACACAATAAGATTAGCAAGCCATAAAGTGAACCAAATAAAAAAAAATTTCCGGCTCCTCTGGAAAGATTAATATAAAAGATTAGCCTGTATAATTGACTATGCATATTTATTGCAAGAGCTTTTGATAATTATTGTAGTATTAACAAGTAAATTTTTAAAGCGATTTTTTACGGCAAGAACAAATTTTTCTGCTTATTCAAAAATTAATAATTAACCTTAAATATTTACCAGTTTGGATTTTGTCCTAATTTCGGATTCAGGTCTAATTCCCGCTGGGGAATGGGCCATAAGTAATCCCGATCCTTATTAAATACTTTCTGGAAAGATTGGATTTCAATAGTTTTGGTTACTCCGCTATTATCGTTATAAGTTATGCCGGAAACGGTACCAGGCACTACACTTTCGGCAATGCGCCAGCGGCGAATATCAAAATAACGTAAACCTTCAAAAGCCAATTCTACCACGCGTTCCTGCCGAACAATAGTTCTTAACTCTGTTTGAGATGGAATGGTTGCAACTATAGGCATGTTTACATCTGGCCTTTGACGAACTTTATTTATTGCGTCCACTACGCTCTGGTCGATTTGGTTCGCCTCAATTTTGGCTTCAGCATAAGTCAGAAGTACTTCCGCATATCGGATAAGAATCAGGTTAATGCCGCTATTTAGGGGCTGCGCTAAATCCTCTTTGTTGATATACTTTTTTAGCACAAAACCAGTACTGGTAGAAAACACGCTGAAATCAACTGCGTCAGCAGTGCCGCTGCCAGGCTTTGAATTATAGATTTTGCCATCAGGTAACTGATCGCCGATTAGAAAAACCGTGTAGCCCAAACGAGGATCACGGCTGGCATAAGGGTTTTGCGAATTATAGCCACTTGTCGGGTCAGTAATATCTTTCCCGTTAGTCATCTTGTAGGCATCCGCCAGCTTTTTGGCAGGCACAAAATAATTTGTACTCTGCTGCTGACTCCACGAGCCCATTAAACGGAAAACGTTATTGCTATAGGTATCTTTTACAAACTGTTTATCTAAAATAACCTCTATACTATTTTCGGCTGCATAGGTGAAAAGCTTTTCATAAGAAGGATACAGACTGTACACATTTAAGTCTATTACCTGTTTAGCAGCGGTAGCTGCTTCTGCATAGCGACCGGCATATAGCATCGCACGGGCTTTTAAAGACAAAGCTGCACCCTTGGTAATGCGGCCTTTATCAGCTCCTGTTTGTGCCGATGGCAAAACAACTGCCGCTTCGGTTAATTCTTTCGAAACAAAATCCCAAACCTCGCTCACGGGTGTTCGGGTTAGCTGTTTACTTTCCTCTAATGTAAGTTCTGTTGTAACTAAAGGAACATCGCCATACAAAGCAGCCAGCCTGGTATAAGCATAAGCCCGTACTACTCTTACCTCATTTTTTAACCGATTAATTAGAGCTGTATTGGTAGTCTGTACTTTATCAACTTTAATTAAAAAAGTATTAGCGGCCCGGATACCGGCATAATTGCTTGTCCATTCTGCCGATACTCTGTTGTGTGTAGCATCAAATTGATTTCTTTCAATCAAGCCCTCTGTAG
>MWYU01000603.1 GCA_002050375.1 Chitinophagales bacterium 62-2 | reverse complement strand
GGATACAACTTCATTTCAAAACAAGTTGACTTTGCAATTAACCCTTTATACTGTACAGATATTTCTCCTAAAAGCTTTGATTAACACTTAAGCACAATAAATACTAATCAAAGTTTCTGTCAATTTGTTTTTGCAGCTAATCACCTATATTTGCCGCTCAAAATTTCTACAATTTGGCAACCAAATTTTCTAAAGAAACCTACCTGTACTGGTACGAATTAATGCAGCTCATTCGCCAGTTTGAACTAAAGGCCGAAGAAAAATATAAAATGGCTGGAAAGATCAGAGGATTTTTTCATGCTTTTGTAGGCCAGGAGGCTCTTGCTGCAGGCTGCATGACTGCAACCCGTCCTGAAGATCCTTTTATAACTGCTTACCGCGATCATGGTTGGGCTTTGGCAAAAGGAGCAAGTCCTAATGCATGCATGGCCGAATTATATGGTAAAGCAACCGGATTATCTAAAGGAAAAGGCGGTAGCATGCACTTCTTTGATGTGGAAAAGAAATTCTTTGGTGGTCATGGTATAGTAGGTGCGCAGATCGGTACAGGTGCAGGCCTGGCTTTTGCCGAGAACTATAAAGGCACCGATAACGTAGTGTTATGCTTTTTTGGAGACGGCGCAGCACGCCAGGGAATTTTGCACGAGACTTTCAATATGAGTATGTTATGGAAGCTGCCTGTAGTTTTTATTTGTGAGAATAATAATTACGCCATGGGTACGTCTGTAGAAAGAACCAGTAACGTAATTGATATTTATAAACTTGCGGATGCTTATGAGATGCCTGGTGATAAGGTGGATGGAATGGATCCCGAAGCGGTACACGATGCAGTTGCACGTGCCGTAAAAAGGGCCAGAGAAAAAGGAGGCCCAACCCTGCTTGAAATGAAAACTTATCGTTACAAAGGTCACTCTATAAGCGATCCTCAAAAGTATCGCCGGAAAGAAGAATTGGATGAATACCGAACCAAAGACCCCATCACATTGGTTACCAAATCAATCCTCGAACACCAATATGCAACTCAGGAAGAACTTAAGGGTATAGATGACAGAATAAATCAGGTAGTAGAGGAAAGTGTGCGTTTTGCCGAAGAAAGTCCCTGGCCCGATGACAACGAAGTTTTAAAGGATGTATATATCCAGGAAGATTATCCTTTTATTGTTGATTAATAATTATTTGATAAACCCTTAAAGAGATTTAAATAAACTTTCAAAATGGTTGATAAAAAAGTAGCACACGAACCTAAAGTGGAGGTTGATGCTTTGGATAGAACAGCAGGTTTCTGGGAAAAATATAAGAGCTTGATAATAGGTATTTCAGCAGCAGTAATTTTGGTAGCGGGCGGATGGCTGATATATAAGAAAATGTTTCAGGAGCCGAAAGAAGAAAGGGCTGCAGAGGCTATTGGTAAAGCACAGGAATATTTTGCAACAGAAAAATACGAGCAGGCATTACAAGGCGATGGTCAGAATAAAGGGTTCCTGTACATGATTAAAAACTACGACGGTACTAAGTCCGGCAACCTTGCCCATTTGTATGCGGGTATGAGTTATTTAAAATTAGGCGAATTTAATAAGGCCGTTACCCACCTAAGAGATTTTGATACCGATTCAAAACAAATTCAAATGATCGCTTATGGCCGTCTTGCCGATGCTTACAGTGAATTAGGTAAAAAACAGGACGCGGTGGATTATTACAAAAAAGCAGGCAAGTATTTTCAGGAAGATGAGATAAATGCTTCTGAATTTTTATTTCGTGCCGGGTATTTATTAGAAACTCTCGGAAAGAATAAGGAAGCCGTTGAAGTGTATAAAGAGATAAAAGAAAAATTCCCCCGAACTGAGAAAGGTTTTTCTATCGATAAATATATCTATCGTTTAAGTGTTGAGAAAAACGATTTCAGCGTAAAATAATATGGCATCAAAAGGAAACACAGCATTAGACAAAGGCATCCCGCAACTAACGGATGCCTTTGTAGTTATTGTGAAAACAGAATGGAATGCCCGCATTACTGATGAGCTTGAAGCAGGATGTAAAAGAATGCTGGAAATGAACCGAATAGCTTCTGAAACATATATTGTTCCCGGCGCGTTTGAGATACCATTTGCTATAAAGACAATTTATTCTGCACCAGGCAAAACCTCTAATGCCTTTGTTGCTTTTGCGGCTGTTATAAAAGGTGATACTCCTCATTTTGATTATGTATGTAAGGGAATAACAGATGGTATAACACAATTGAATCTTACACTTGATGTACCAACTATATTCGGGGTGCTTACCGTTAATAATGAGGAGCAGGCACTTGAAAGAATTGGAGGTGTACACGGACATAAAGGAGAGGAGGCCGCCATTACTGCCATTAAAATGATTGCATTTTATAGAGGCCTTTACCAATAAGGGAGTATATTTTATTTAAAATATTTAAAAAAAGTTCTTAAGTCCGCCGAATGGCGGATTTAGGGTAAATTCCCCTTCAGGGGTTAGGGGCATGAACGTACAAATATTTATTCCTTGTTTTATAGATCAGTTATATCCTGAAACTGCCTTCAATATGGTTAAAGTGCTGAAGAAAGCAGGATGCAGGGTATTGTATAATGATAATCAAACCTGTTGCGGACAGCCTGCTTTCAATGCAGGTTTTTGGGAAGAAAGCAAAGAGGTTTGTTCTAAATTTTTAAAAGACTTTAGGCGCGCAGAATATATTGTTTCTCCCAGTGCAAGTTGTGTTGGGTTTGTACGCAACTACTATGGCAAGCTATTCGACAATTCTTCAGTTCATAACAACGTTATAAAAACTGGTGAAAGGATGTATGAGTTTAGTGAGTTTATGATAAAAGTACTGGGGATCGAAAATGTTGGTGCAAGCCTGGAAGGTAAGGCGACGTATCATGACAGTTGTGCCGGCTTGCGTGAGTGCAAAATAAAAGAAGAACCCAGGAAATTATTGAACAATGTAAAGGGTCTCGAAATTGTTGAAATGCATGATGTTGAAACGTGTTGTGGCTTCGGAGGAAGTTTTGCAGTTAAGTTTGAAGCTATAAGCATAGCAATGGCCGATCAGAAAGTAACGAATGCATTGGCGACAGGAGCTAAATATATAATAAGCACCGACCATAGTTGCCTGATGCATTTGGATGGTTACATAAAAAATAAAGGGTATAATTTACAGACGTTGCATATTGCAGATGTATTGGCGAATGGATGGTAGGGAGAAGGTCCGAATGAATAATGAAAAAGGCAAAGACAAAATGAGACACCTAAATCTTCAGTTTTTAATTTTACATTTTTAATTTATGTCACATTGGTTAGTAAAATCGGAACCTTCAAAATATAGTTGGGAGCAGTTGGTAAAAGACAAGCAAACATCCTGGGATGGCGTTAGAAACTTTACTGCGCGAAATAATTTAAAAGCCATGAAAAAAGGAGATGAAGTTTTCTTTTATCATAGTAACGAGGGTTTGGAAATTGTTGGTATTGCAAAGGTGGCGGAAGAAGCTTACCAGGATCCTACAACTGATGAAACCAATTGGGTTGTGGTAGACTTAAAGCCTTTTAAAGAATTGAAGAAGCCTGTTTCATTAGTTACTATAAAAGCTGAGAAACGCCTTGCTGATATGGCTCTGGTTCGTTTAGGACGGTTATCTGTTAGCCCGGTAACAGATGCAGAATGGAATGTAATTTTAGAGATGGCTGATACGAAATAACGGAAAAAGCATTTGTGAAGGCATGGAATTATACTTCCTGTAGCTAACTTTTGCTATTCTGTTAATTAATGTTTTACCGACTAAATATAGCACTACGCCCTGCTGGCATTTGCTGTGTCCGCTAAGTTAGAATGCCGGTAAATAATTATATATCTTCTCCCTTATATTTTGTAATCCAAAATCGAAAAAATCAATGAACTTTTTGATAAGAAGCTTTTTTCTCCTTTTATTTGGGACAGTTACAACTATCTTCTTATATGCTCAAGACAACAATTCCAAAACTTATACAATTACTTCTTTAGAACAGAAAATCCCACTGATTTTGGATAGCGTTAGTATTCCAGGCATTTCTGTCGCATTGATAAATATGGACAAATTAGTTTGGAGTAAAGGATTTGGTGTAAGTAATAAAGAAACAGGGATTAAAGTTACTGAACAGACTATATTTCCTGCAGCTTCTTTAGGAAAGCCAGTTTTTGCTTATGCAGTTTTAAAGATGGTAGATAAAGGGAAAGTCCATTTAGATTCCACTATTACATCTTCTGTTCCTTTAGACTATTTAGAGGAAAAATTTTTTAAAGGAAAATTGGCGGATCAGGATATAAGATTGATAACACCCAGAATGATTTTAAGCCATAGCAGTGGCCTTCCCAATTGGCGAAATTCCAATGAGCCTATAAAAACACTTTTTAAGCCTGGTGATAAATATTCTTATTCTGGTGAAGGTTATTTTTTACTACAACTATTGATAGAGTACATTATGAAGGAGCCGATAGAAAAGGTGATGCAGGATTATGTATTTAAACCTTTAGCAATGGACAATTCTACATACCTGTTCAAAAATATTGCCCGTTTTACTTCTACCTATGGCAATGATGGGAAAGTAGTTTCTATTCAAACTGATGAGACCGCTAATGTTGCGCATACTTTTAAAACAAATGCTACTGATTATGCACGTTTTATTATTGCAATATTAAAGGGCAAAGGTCTTAGAACAAACACTTTCAAGGACATGCTCAGCCCGCAGGTAGCAACCGATATTTGTGGGGTGGGAAAAGTATCATGGGCACTCGGCTTTGCAATACAACATACACCGCAGGGAGATGCTTTTTTCCAATGGGGTAAAAGTCCTAATGCTTCTGCCTATATCATCGGATTCAAGGAGTCTAAAAATGCTATCGTTTACTTTACTAATATTGCCAATCAGGGACTTCGAATCGGTGAGAAGATGTTACAGGGTATCCATTCCACCAAGTACATCTTGTATAGCGTGAAAAACCCCCTAATATTGGGGCTTCCAATTATGCGGCAGAAGTTCTTTGATTTGGTTTATAGTGTGGCCGGCAATCGGGTAAGGACATCTTTAAGCCATTCCCATGGATTGATCTTATGCATTTTACAAGTTCCCAGCAATGAGTAGATCATCGCGCTTTCCTGTGCTGCCTCATGGCTTCCGGCAAAGAGGTAATTTTTTCTTCCTATAGCCACTGGCCTGATACTGTTTTCTACCGGATTGTTGTCAATGTGCAACATACCGTTAGTTGTGTACAAGCTCAACGCTTCCCACCTTTCAATACTATAAGCAAGGGCTTTGCCTATGCTGCTTTTGGGAGTTACCTGCACATAAGCTTCTTTCATCCATTTACCCAGGTGCTCAAGTATAGGCACAGCCTTTTGCTGACGTAATTGATGAATTTGGTCAAAGGATAGTTTATTGTCGCGGGCATGATCCTCTATAGCATACAACTGCTGCATGTACTGCAATACGTACTGGCTACGAACCTTATCGTTTTGCAGAGCTTCACTAAATTTTCTTCGGGCATGCGCCATGCAATGCAAGAGAATAATTTCCTCCCGTTGGCCAAAGTCAACATATACTTCGTAGCCGTCGGTTTGCAGATGGCCTTTGAATGCTTTTAATATTTCTGAAGGCCCTTCCGACCCCCGTCCTTTACGATAATCGAAGATGACTATTTTCTTATGACTGTTATGATATACCCAAAAATATCCGCGGTGAGTGGTACCCTTTTTATCCTGGTCCAATACCTTAATAGTAGTTTCATCAACATGCAGATAATTGGTTTGCAAAACCTCTTTAGCCATTGCATCGTACAATGGAGTGATAAGGCTGCAAACACCGCTTTTCCAATTGCATAAAGTAGAAGGAGCCAGTGTGATACCAACGCGGCTGAAGCGTTGTTCCTGACGATACAAAGGAAGATGATCTGCATATTTATCGATGATAACCTGGGCCAGCAAGCCAGGCCCTGCCATGCATTTGTCAATAGGCTGAGATGGTAGTTTGCCTATGATTACTCCTTCACCTTGGGGGAGTGCATATTTAGGACGGACAAAGCGGCGTACAAAAAATTCAGCAGGTGTTACATCTAATTGTTCCGTTATCTCTTCACCTATTTTTGTAAGATTGGTTGTGTCTCCTTCAGGTTCTATGGTTACTACTTGACGAGGCAAATCAGCAGGCAATGCCATGCGCCCCGGATGAGGTTTCTTTTCTACCTGTATATTGGTTCGTGTAATGGTTACTTCCTCTTTGGTAAGCGTACGCTCACCTATAACTTCTGCCTGCAATGCCAATGCAAGTTGTTCTGCTACTGTACCATTGTCAGGAACAAAGCGTTCGTGACGGCTGCCAAAAATCATCTTTTCAAATTGAGCCATTCTCAATTTAAGCTGCTGTAGTTCTAACTGTGCTGCTTCCAACTTCTGCAAACTTGCTTGATATAAACTTTTGTAATCAACAGGTATGGTAGTGGTTTGTAGCATTATTTGAGGGGTCAAAGAAAAAAAGATAATGCCTTTATGCCTGTTGATTTTTATCCACTTTTACGCTATTATGTTGATAACGTTTACGCCTTCTCACACTCTTCAGTGAGATGCCCTGTAAGATGAGTTGTAATTGCTGATGGCTGATAGATAAGCTCTCATTTTTATCATCTCCTGCAGGCAATTCATAGGTACCTTCTTCCAGGCGTTTATGATACAATGCAAAGCCATCGCCTTCCCATAATAACAACTTCACCTGGTTGTGCTTTTTGTTCAAAAAAATAAATACAGAACCGCTTAGTGCATTCAGTTGCATGTGCGATGATACCACGCCGCTTAAACTGTCAAATCCTTTACGCATATCGGTATCGGCCTTGTATAAATAATAATTGCAGGCTGATGAAAGATGAAGCATAATTTAACTGATAAGTGCTTTTAGAAAATCGCTGCTGACACCCTGATGAAACAACAAACGTTTACCATCGGGCAGTACCAACTCGGCATGAGCAGAAGCAGTATTTATGGTATTCGAAGATTGTATTTTGATTGGCATAAATCCTTCATCTCTTGAAGGTGATTGCCTATCGCGAAAACATTTGTACCAGTAATGAAATACATGATAGCGTATACCATTTTGCTGGCAGTAAGCTTTTTGAGAAAGACCACTTTGCTGCCAGCAAGTAATCATGCTAAACATTTGCTCACGTACATTGTCATCTTTTTGCATAAGTTTTTATTAGCAAAGTAAGGACGGGCTAAATGCAAAAACAAGATGTACTTGGTGGGATGCTTACGTTCTTACAGTGGTGGTAACAACACTCTACAAATTAGATCTTAGACTAACCATTGGTTAAAGAAAATAAATAACCAATGGACAATTATACCAAACATCATTCTATTCCCATTGAATAATAAAGTAATTTTTATATCACTTTCAGGTTTCATATTTCAGTTGATACAATATCAGTCGTAGGAAAAAACAGAAAAAGAGAAACAGTAATGACAGGCAGCTTTTAACGAATGTAAAGAGTACTTTCGCCAAAGTAATAAATCAGTCATGAGTGAAATGAATAAAACTTTTTTTGCCCCGCAGCTTTACATAAAAAGTGGAGTTACAAATATTGAGTTTTATATAAAAGCGTTCGGAGCTATTGAACTTCGACGTTGGACAAATGAGGATGGAAGTATCCACGTTGCCGAATTATCAATAGACGGTGCCGTGTTTCATCTGCATGAAGAATCGCTTACATCAGGCTCCTTCAGTCCTGAAAGATATAATGGCACAACAACTACTATCGGGCTATTTGTTACGGATGTAGATTCTATTATGAGTAAAGCAATAGCAGCAGGCGCTATAGAGACTTCGGCGGCACAAGATTATGATTATGGGTATCGCCAGGGTAAAATAAAAGATCCTTTCGGACATACGTGGATAATTGAAAAGAAAAAATAGTGATTGCAAACTATTACTGATGTTAGTTGAAATTATTTTGCTCTTTTAGGTTCTCTAACTGCATATACCGGTTTTTCGCCCTTGTCCTTTTTAAGACCACAAACATTTCACCTAATTTTTTAGTATAGTCCAACTCATTTCTATGCTAAACTTTACATCCTAATAAAAGCTCTACTTCAATTCGTTTCTCATTCGCTTCATTGTCTGGATCATCTGATCTTTTAAAGCTGACTGACCGGGACTATTAGACAGGTTATGAACTTCAAAAGGATCTAGCAACTGATCATATAATTCCTCGTAAAAAAAATTGTCCGGATCGTTGCCATTGAAGTATCGCATGTATTTATACTTTAGTCTTACTATACCTTCAGACATTGGGAGATATACTTTCGAGCCCTCGGTATCGTATTGGTGCTCGTAATAAAATTCATTTCTCCACTTAGGCACATTTCCTTCAGTTAAGGGCCGTAAACTGCTACCCTGCATGGAAGCAGGAACAGGTATACCTGCATAGTCGAGGATGGTTGGAGCGAGGTCAATATTCAACACAAGTTGATCGTTATTGTGCTTAGGCTGTGGGCTTCTTCCATCGTAAATAATGGTAGGCACACGGATGGATTCATTCTGGCCGAACCACTTTCCTTCCATACCGTGATCACCAAAAGCATAGCCGTTGTCACTGGATAAAATGATCACCGTATTCTTTTCGAGTCCTTTCTTCGCCAATTCATCTACAATGCGTTTGACGGCATCGTCCATACCGGTTACCAACCTGTAATATGACTTAACGGATTCCTGGTATTTAGCAGGAGTGGAAAATCTTTGCTCCCATCTAACCCTTGCCTCATTCGGAATTCCCTTTGCATTCTTCCTGAATGTTTCAGGAAATGCAAAGTAGAACAGGCTGTCGCCTGTAGGTGAAGGAGGAATGGATTCCTTATTATAATAATTTTCATAGAAAGGGCTGTACACGTATCCGTTATGAAGCTTATTATTATCCTCTACATGAGGCGCCTTAAAACTTACCTGCAGGCAAAAGGGCTTCGACTTATCTCGTGTTTTTAAAAATTCAACAGCCTGGTCACCCATCATATCAGTTAAAT
>MWYU01000578.1 GCA_002050375.1 Chitinophagales bacterium 62-2 | reverse complement strand
AGCATACACAATGCAATTAACAGAAATGCCCAAAGGACGCTTTCTTTTAAGCCGTTAATAATAAACCTGCTTCCTTCTAAAAATGTAACACTCGAACCCGTAAACGTAATGTTGTAAGTAGCCGGATCAAAAATCTCATTGGCACGTTTTTGAAGGGTATCAAGAATCATAGGAAGCTTAACGCTTCCAACATCTTTCATGCTAACACTTATGCGGGTATAACGCTTACTGGTATCAATAAAGCCGGTAATAAGTTTTCCAAAGCCTGCTTTTGATGTATTGCTATCTCCTTTGGCCTTTAAGTAAGGCGCTAAAAAAGGCATATCAAATTCTGACGGAGCAGCATAACTTAAACTATCGCCTTCGTAATACGCCTGTTTTGCAAACTTCAATCCTTCCACCACTGTTAATGGCCTCGACATATTTGAATCAGCAGCAATCAGGGCCGAAAATTCATCAATACGATCAAAGGTTTTTAATGAACTGGTTACCCCGTTTTTCTTTTTTGTGTCTACAACAATCTCTAACGGCATTACCCCTTTAAAGTTTTGTTCGAACCATTTTAGATCGGTATAAATTTTAGCAGTTCTGGGAAGATCGTCCACAATAAAACCTTCGCTTTTTAACCGGAAGATGCCAATAACTGCAATGCCTGTAACTACTATTGTAACAAGATAAACCCATTTCTGGTGATGTATGGTCCAGCTTTCTATCTGTTCGAGCACCTTTACTAATAAGCGGTTATCAAGATATTTCAACTCGCGCGGTTTCGGCGGAGCGAGGTAGCTTAAAACAGAAGGGATAAAAACAAGGGAAATAAGAAACAAGATCATAATGTTTAAACCAGCAACAGCGCCAAACTCTTTGAGCAAGGCACTTTTGGTTAATGCAAATACTGCAAAACCAATAGCAGCAGCAATATTGCAAAACAAGGTAACAATGCCCATTCGCCCTACCATCGTTGTTAAAGCTTCATTCTTGTCGTTTGTTTCTTTGTAGGTAGTATGGTATTTATTAAGAAAGTAAATACAATTAGGAACGCCAATCACTACTATTAAAGGCGGAATAAGGGCAGTAAGTAATGTTATTTTATATCCCAACAAAACCAATGTTCCAAAGCTCCATACCACTCCCATCATTACTACCAGCAAGCTCATAATAACAGCGCTTATCGAGCGGAAGAATAATAATAAAGTAAAAGCCGAAAGAACAAGCGAACCTATTAAAAACCATTTCATTTCGTCTTTTATTAAATCTCCCACTTCCGTTCTTATAAATGGCAAACCACTGATATAAGTTTGCAAACCTGTTGCTTTTCCATATTTATCTACCTGATTTATTATTTCTGCTACTAATACGGATCGCTGCTTGCTGTTTAATATCTCACGGTTCACATTTACACCCGTTAAATAAGAATGCGTTTGTTGATTATAAAGTAAGCCCTTGTAAAAAGGAAGGTTTTCAAAAACCGCTTTGCCTGAGTCTAACTGTTGTTGGTTAGTTATTTGCGCAGGAAAAATCCGGGTTGAAACCAGCGATGAAGTAGTATCATTTTTTATTAATGTTATTGCCTCGGGAATGCTTAAAACATTTTCAACTCCCTTAACCGATTTAAGATCGTTATGTAATTGCGCCAATGCCCTAAAGTTTTTGAGATCGTAGAATTGCCCGCTTTGCACTCCTATCACAAGCAGGTTTCCATCGTCACCAAATTTTTGCTTAAACGCCAGGTAGTCCTGGTATTTCGGATTATCTGTAGGTATCGCCTTGCCGAACTCGTAGCTTAGCTCGACCTTACTGGCAAAATATCCCATTACAGCCGTTGCTATCAATAGTATGATGAGCAAAGAAACACGAAATTTTAAAATCCATTTTCCCAGGCTATACCACATATAATTGAATTGATTGGAGGGTACAAAGAAAAGGAATAAAAGCAATGACGGACCAGCTTAAGTTAATAGCAGGGTTTAAACAAGCAAAGTTTTTTACACCTTCCAATAAAAGTTTTATGGAAACTATTAAGGATTTTTTAGTGGCTGTCTAAAAATGAAATAATGGGAATACGGATAACTTATATTTGACCAGTAACCGATCATTTGCCAACAATCCAAATGTTGTCGAACCTGCAACGTTTATTAACCGAAAGCTTTATTACATTTGCTGTTCAACTATTTTTAATGGAATATAATACACAGCGAAACCATTTAACAATGAAGGAATATGGAAGACATATTCAGCGAATGGTGGAATATGTGCTGACAATTGAAGACCGGCAGAAACGCCAGCAACAGGCACAAGTGGTAATTGAATTGATGGGAACTTTAAATCCACATTTGAAAAACGTAGAAGACTTCAGGCACCTGCTGTGGGATCATTTGTTTTTTGTGAGCGATTTTAAACTTGACGTTGATTGTCCTTATCCTATACCAACCAAAGAAACTTATAAAGTAAAACCTGACCCGCTTCCGTACCCTAAGCAAAAACCCCGTTACTCTCATTTAGGAAAGAACCTTGAAGTAGTAATAGACAAAGCGCTTAAAGAAGAAAACCCCGAGAAGCGTGTTGGCTTTGCCAATGCCATTGCTTATTACATGAAGCTTGCTTACAGCAACTGGCACAAGGAGCTGGTACATGATGATGGCATTCGCGCAGAATTAAACATCATTACCAATGGGCAGCTTGAGTTTGACAGCACGCCTTTTGTAAAACATTACCGCACATCCGAGGGTCGCGACAACCGTGGCGGCGGAAGCAGTTATGGCGATAATCGTTTTAAACGTAATAATAATGGTGGCGGATTTCAACGCAATAGCCGCGATGGTGGTGGTGGTGCCGGCGGAAGAGATAATCGTGGAGGCGGAGGCAGCGGGGTAAGCAGAGACAACCGTGGCGTTGGTGGCGGAAATAGTAGCGGTACCGGACGCGATAACAGGAATAATAAGTTCGGCGGGGGCAATAAAAAACGTTTTTAGTGAAGCGGTTTGAAGTAACGGGTGGCAATAAATTAAAGGGAGAAATTATACCGCAGGGCGCAAAGAATGAAGCTCTTCAAATTATATCTGCCGTTCTCCTTTCTCCTGAAAAAATTACGGTTTCAAATATCCCCGATATTACAGATGTTAACCTGCTTATAGAATTATTGCAGGACATCGGCGTGAAGGTTGAAAGATCTTCAACTGACACCTGCACATTTCAGGCAGATGATGTAAATGTAGATCACCTTGGCTCTGCATCCTTTAGGGCTAAAAGCGGCAAGCTTCGTGGTTCTGTAATGCTCGCTGGTCCCATGTTGGCGAGGTTCAAAAAAGCATATATACCCAAACCGGGTGGCGATAAAATTGGTCGTCGCAAATTAGATACACACATTATTGGATTTGAGAAATTAGGTGCTGCATTTGAATTTAATGAAGAGCATGATTATTTTCAGCTAATTACAAAAGGCCTGAAAGGTGTTTCAATGTTACTTGATGAACCATCGGTAACAGGCACTGCCAACATATTAATGGCAGCAGTAATGGCCGAAGGAACCACTACAATTTACAATGCAGCCTGCGAACCGTATATACAACAGCTTTGCAAAATGCTTACACGTATGGGTGCCAATATCAGTGGCATTGGCAGTAATCTGCTTACTGTTGAAGGCGTTAATTATTTGAGCGGGACAGAACACAGTATGTTGCCCGATATGATTGAAGTAGGAAGCTTTATAGGCATGGCAGCAATGACTAAAAGCGAAATCACTATAAAAAATGTTGGATTAGAGCATTTGGGAGTAATACCTGACAAATTTAAACAGTTGGGTATTCACATGCAATTTAAAGGTGATGATATTTATATTCCTTCACAGGATTGGTACGAAATACAAACCAACCTCAATGGCTCGATCCCAACTATTTACGATCATCCCTGGCCCGGCTTTACCCCCGACCTCTTAAGTATAGTTTTGGTGGTTGCCACGCAGGCAAAAGGAAGTGTTCTTATTCATCAAAAGATGTTTGAGAGCCGGCTGTTCTTTGTAGATAATCTAATGGATATGGGTGCACAAATAATTTTATGCGATCCGCATCGCGCAACTGTTATAGGCCTTGGAAGAAGTCATCCTCTTAGAGGTATCCAGATGACAAGCCCCGATATTCGGGCAGGGGTGGCTCTATTAATTGCCGCCCTTAGTGCCGAAGGCAAAAGTATTATCCAAAATATCGAACAGATTGAAAGAGGCTATCAAAACATAGATACCCGGTTAAATGCCTTGGGCGCAGAAATTGTCAGAGTTGGTTAGGAAACTCGTATTGGATAACAAAGTTTCGCGGGTGCAATGAGGAAGAACGACAAAGAAGCAGTCCTTGCGCATATAAACAGGTTGACAAATTGCAGGAGATTACTTCACCACACTGCTCAAGGCTTGCCAGGAATATCAAAGTTGTGCAGCTAATGTTCTGCTTTTACTTTAGCCATTCGTTCTTCTTCTTTCAATTCTTCTTCTTTTCTATCTACTTCAGCATTATTAACCCTTTCATCACTTTTTATTTCGGATAATTCATACCTAAAGGCATGAGCTCCAGGCAAAATAGGACTTTTTATAAATTTTGCATAAGCCTTAGTAAAGCAGGCGCCATAGTAGAAAATAAGGGATGAGTAAAACAAAAACAAAAGCAACAAAACAATTGAAGTTGAAGCGCCAAAAACTGAATTAAGCTTTTTAAAAGGAAGCATAGTAAGAATAACAATCTTGCCTATTGTAAATAATATGCCTGTGAAAAATGCACCTGAAATAGCTACTCTCCACGAAGGAATTGCATCAGTCAAAAACTTAAATAAAATTGTGAACCACGTGGTTACAACTAATACAGATAATAGCTTACTTATGACTTTATTTAAAATTGAACCGGTAGAAGGAAACAGCTTGAATAAATAATTGGAAAGAACTGCCTGGTAACCTTCAGCAATCATTCCCGCTAAAAAAAGGAAGCCGGCAAAAATTATTACAACCAACGAAATAAGCCTTGTTTGTAGCTTTAGTCCTATTTTCTTTTCGTAATCAATCTTTATGTTCCAAAGCTGATTTATTGAGTCTTTTATTACCTTAAACAAAGTGGTTGCAACAAACACCAGAAAAATAAATCCACCAATAGTAATAATCCAATTTTGAGCTAAGGCCTCTAACCCTAAGAAAGTTCGTCTTATTTGCGAACCACTTTCTTTTCCCAACACTTCAAAAAGCTGTTCAAAGAATCGTTTGTCCAACTTGTCGGGATTGTAAAACAAGCCAAACATCTGTATTAATATAATAGTGATTGGTGGAAATGCAAATGTTGTAAAAAAAGCTGTTGCACCAGCTAAGCGTAGCGGGTCATTTTTTTTTAGCTCTGTAAATGCCTCTTTTAAAATACTAATAAAATTTTTAACTACAGCCATACCTTGTAATTCAAAATTATAGCTGTAAAGCTACATTGCCCCTGTAAAAAGCAATAATTAATTTAGAGAGCAGGCTTTAGAGATGTTAATCGGGTTCGTAAAAATGTGGTTCTATAATAAAAAGCATAAGTGATTAATATTAAGTTGCAATTTGCCAAGACCTTCAAGTGGTGCAAATCGTCAACCATAGAATTCTTATTGCAAAAAGCATTGCTTATTATAGTAAGTGTAAAAGCGATTAAATTACAGGATTAGTTATTTTTGAAAAATTATGCTGACACTTCTATGCAAAAACAAATAACCTCCTGGTATAGCCCTGCCTTAAATAAAGAAATGCCCATTGCTTCGTATGGTCATTATGGTTTTGCCGTGTTATTAATACCCACGGCTGCTGCAGATTTTTTGGAGTACGAACGGTTTCAGTTAATAGATGCTTTAAGCCCGTTAATAGAAAGCGGAAAGCTTCGGGTCTTTAGTATCGACAGCATGAACAGGGAAAGCTGGATGAACCATGAAATGATTCCCGAACATAAAGCTATCCGCCATAACCAGTTTAACGAATATGTTTTTAATGAGGTAGTGCCCTTTATTAGAAATTGCACCAGCAACGAAACTTTCATTTATACCTGTGGCGCATCGTTCGGTGCGCTGCATGCAATGAACCTTTTTTTAAAAAGACCCGATATACTTAACGGTGTTATCAGCATGAGCGGTGTTTACGACCTTACTGAATACACCCACGGCTTTTGGGACGAACAGGTTTATTATAATAGTCCTCAACATTATATGCCTAATTTAAACGATCAGTGGTTACTTGATAATATCCGCTTAAGTCATCACATTCATATTTATACCGGAAGTGGCGCTTATGAAGATCCTGATGCTTCCCGGCGATTTGCCTCAATTTTATACAGCAAGGGAATTTGGTACGATCTTGATATATGGGGATCTGATATTGCTCACGACTGGTCTACATGGAGAACAATATTGCCTTATATCCTAAACAATAAATTTTAACTAAAGCCTGCAGCTGTAAGGCTTTGCTTTAGTGCTGGCATAGAAATTTACCTTACCTTAAAAGCTTGAAAAAATATTTAAAATATACAGCTAAAGGTTTAAGTATTCTGTTGGGCATTCTTGTGCTCATTTATTTTGGTGTTTACACTTATGTGGTAGTTAATAAAAAGGAAATTATTGAGCAGGTACGGCACGAAATAAGTGAAGAGTTAACCGGAGAGGTGAAGATTGGAGATGTAGATATAAGTTACTTCAGATCGTTTCCGAGGGTTTCGGTAGTGCTTGAAAATGTTTCAATAACAGACACCTTTTACTCACAACACAATCACCCCTTCTTTAAAGCAGAAAAATTATTTGCACAGATAAATATTTTAAGACTCATTCAAAAAAAAGATCCATTAAGTGGTATAAGGATCGACAACGGGCAGTTGTACGTTTACACTGATACAAGTGGCTATACCAATTCATATTTGTTTTCGGGCAAAAAGAAAATTGCTGACCCTGCAACACCCCGCAAAGAGAAAAGCATAATCAAGGATATTACTTTACGAAACGTAAGACTTATTGTAGATAATAAACAGAAAGCAAAGTTGTACGATTTTGATGTTTACAGGATGGATTGTGATATAAGAACAACAGACTCTGTGCTTAACTTTAAAACGAAAAACAAAATTCTTATTCATAACCTGGCATTTAATTTAGACAAAGGAAGTTTTGGAGAAGAAACATTATTAGAAGGAAACATTGATGTACAGTATAGAAAAACCGGGGAGCAAATAAGCTTCAGGAATACAAGGGTTAACTTAAAAGGTCATCCTTTTGTTTTTACGGGTGTTTTTAACCTCGGCCCTTTAAAAAACTTTTCAATTAAAATATCTACGAGAAATGTAGGTTACGATTTTGCGCGCTCACTGTTACACAAAAAAATATCTAAAAACCTTTCAAGGTTTAAAGCCGGCAAACCAGTGGAAGATGCAGTTGCTGAAATAACAGGCCCTTTAAACGGAGGGGAGCCATTGGTAAAAGTACAATGGACATCAGGGCCTAATAATGTACAAACTCCTTTTGTAGATTTTACCAATGCTTCGTTCACCGGCTCTTATACAAACGAATTAGTTCCCGGGCTGCCACGTAACGATGCCAATTCGAGAGTTCAGTTTCATAATGTAAAAGCTAATTGGCAAGGGCTTATAATACGTTGCGACAATATTTATGTAGATAACCTTACCGACCCAATGATAAACTGCGATGTTAAAACTAATTTCCAGTTATCGACTTTAAACGATCTGCTCAGCAGTAATACTTTAAAACTAAATGAAGGCAAGGGAGCATTAGACATCACTTATTCCGGTCCCTTACAAGAAAACACCAATAAAAATACTTTAATAAACGGTAAGTTTACCCTTAAGAATGGCAGGCTGCTATATCGGCCCCGCGGCATAGAGGTTAATGATTGTGATGGTATTATTCAATTCAAAAATTCGGACGTTGCTGCCAATTTTAATTTTAATGTAAATGGAAATAAATTTGATATGAGCGGAGGAGCAAAAAATTTATTATCGCTTATTAGAACTAACCCCGGAAAAATTTCGCTCGATTGGAATGTGCACTCTCCTTCGCTTAATTTAGAAACCTTTACAGTCCTTTTAAAGAAAAGAAATAAGGTAGCTGTTGCGGTTTCTAATGCAGGAAAAGGAAAACTAACTAAGCTGGCAAGCCGTATTGATAACATGCTCGATCAGGCTAACATCAGGTTGAATTTAAAAGCGGATAAACTCGATTATAAAAGGTTTGTTGGTCACAATGTTAATGCGTCCATCACTCTTTTAGAGGACAGCTATAACCTTAACAAAGTGAGCCTTCAACATGCAGGCGGGTCAATGCAAATAAACGGCTCTCTGCGTGGAGCCAACGAGTATTACCAGGAAGCAAAAGTGAAGGTGAACATGGACAATGTTGACATAAATAAAGTGTTATATGCCTTTAATAATTTTGGACAGGATGCTATTGAAAGCAAGAATATTGAAGGCAAGTTTACCTCAGCGATTGATGTAAGAATGGATATAGACAGGCAACTAAAAAAAACACCCACTAACATAGAAGGCATTCTTGATTTTTCCCTTAAAAACGGGGCACTGATAAATTTTGAACCAATTCAAAAACTTCAAAATTTTCTTTTTAAAAACCGCGATTTCAAAGACATACGTTTTGCTGAATTAAAAGACCGGCTCGAGTTAAAAGACCGCGATATAAAGATTAACCGGATGGAAATACAATCTACTGCTCTTTCTATGTTTGTAGAAGGGATCTATAGCTTAAAGGGCAATACAGATATAAGTATACAAGTGCCTCTGAGTAATTTGAAAAAACGCGGCCAAGACTACAAACCAGAAAATACCGGAGCTGATGCAAAGGGCGGAACAAGTGTTTTTGTGAGAGGGAAGCCGGGAGAGGATGGAAACATAAAGTTTAAGTACGACCTGTTTAAAAAGTTTAGAAATAGTGATAAAAAAAGTGAGTAAAAATTATTAGAATTCTCCTTCTTTATTATGTAGTCATATTAGATCATTAATACTTTATAGTAAGTGAAATAAATTTTGACAACAAAAAAGCAGAACAAGGTGTCCTGCTTCTTAAGAATGTTTGGGGTTGGTTAAATCCTTGCTGAAAGTTCTTTACCTGCTTTAAACTTCGCTACTTTTTTG